>JAADGX010000003.1 GCA_013152135.1 Chlorobiota bacterium | reverse complement strand
ATCGCCTCGTGAGTAAAGCCAGCGCCAACGATGAGCAAGATGATCAGCGCGCCAAGTATCGTGCGCATTCTCAACTGTTTTGCGACAGACATCATACGAATACCTCCGTGGAATTTTGATTGGATACGAAGAGTCCAACCGTGTACGGTTTACTCTCATTTATTGAAAAATACATGGTATGTCGATTCCTGATTCCGCGGGAACGGATATCATGCTTCCTGCTTATTATGTCGTGCTCAATCATTTTTATAAATGTAAACCTGGCGTTGTATGGATCGACCACCCGCCCGTATCGTGATAATGACCGGTTCCGGTTCTTTCGAAAAACGATCCGGACGCTCGAATACGAATTCATATTTGCCGTCGGGAAGCGAGTAAAGTTCAATGGGACGAACGACACCGTATTCATCCTCGACGTCAACACGCACCTCGCTCAATCCCTGTAAAGGCTTCCGGTTTTCCCGGCGATTGGCGCCGTACCGGTACGCGTAAAACATGAACGTGTGCGTACTGGACACTTCCTCGGGAGGATTGAAGAAAATATGAACGGGCGGCCGTTCGATGGTAAAAACGAACGTGGACATCTTCTGCCCACCTGCTTTTGTCACCCGGTACGGGTACGACTTGCCCCGGTAGCGAGCCTCCACGCGTAATGTTTTCGCGGTCGTATTGCGGGGCACGTTGCACTGCACCGTCGGACCGGAGCCTGCCGCGACGCGCTCGTTGTCGAGAAAAACTTCCCACGAATATTGCTGGATATCGCTCAGGCCCTCGACCTGAATATCCGCGATGAATTTTTCCCCGTAAAACGCCGCGTATGGTAATGGTTTCCGCAGTACGGCACTGGAGGGCTGGATACGGAATTCCGCCTGGGCGATATCGCGCCCTCCGGCGCCCCTGTTCACCCGCGCTTCGACTTTGACTTGTTCCGGTTCATTTCCAACCTGGCCCACCCAAAAGAACCGCAGCTTGCCCTCGCTGTCATGCCGTTCATCAATCCTGCCGGGACCGGAAAGCACGCGCATCACGGGGGTCAGGTTGGGAAGGTTGACGAAGATCTCGTTCTCTTCCTCGTATCCCGGCACGGAAACCACTTCCGAACGGGCGACGTTGATTCCAATCTGTTCGACCGGCGGCGCGTTCGGTACGCTGGTGTCTTGCACCATAACAACGTAGGTAAGCGTGTCGTGCTCAAATTCCCATCGCCGGGAAAATGGAATCAAGGATGAATCGAACGTAAAGTTATGGTATTTCAATTTTCCATTCCCGAGGGAATGAATCCGTGTCGTCTCCAAGTTGAACGACACGGTATACGTGCCGGTCCAGCGGAAACGCATCTCCACGGGGAAGGTTATCGTTTTCTTCCTTTCGTCACGAAGGGGATCCAAAACCGTGATCTTGCCCTCGCTTGTATTCGTGAACCCCTTGCGCACATAGCCGAGCTGGAGAGAAGCATCGTCATCCTGCTCCAGGTCATATACACGCACCTGGGTTTTCAGCGGCGGAACGGAAAAACGCACCCGTCCGGATTTCTCGATCGCGTCAACGTACCAGTAAAGGGTATCGCTTTCCTTCTGCACGGGGGGGCTGCCTAAAAAGGTATTGATGATGCGCGTGTTCTGCGTGGAAAGTTCGTGAATCACCTTGTCGCGATCGGAAGCCGCCACGAGGAATGCTATAATCGAGGAAAGGTACATTACGAAGTATATCTCCACACGATGCCGTCGCACATTCACGATCCTCCCTTCTGATTGTCCACCCCACCCGTGGATGGCACGTGGTCGCTTCCGGAAGTTTCGGCAAGGCGCTTTTCAACACGCATCTTGGCCAGGTCCGAAAGTAATCCTCCGATTTCCTCCGTTACCAGTGAATCGATCGATTGCCGGATAATTTTCCGAATTTCCCCGTGCAAACTTTCCATGGATTTGCTCAATGCTTGCAACGACTCATTGGTCTGGTCCAGTTTCTGCAACTGTTGCTGTGTAACTTCCAACTGTGCGGTTCGAATCATCTCGCCGAACGCGCGCAGGTTCTGGTTGGTTTCCTCGAGTTTTTCGACCTGCAAGCGCGTATTCTCCGCGCTTACCTTGGAGATATATTCCGTCAGCTTGGTCAGGAGAATATCCTGACGCATATCCGTTTGCGAAATAAGCCTGAAGAGGTCGGAAACCGCATCGGTCATTCCCTGGACGCTCTGGTTGATAGACGAGAGAAGATTTTCCGGTCTGCCTTGCGCCAGGGAGGGCGGCTGGGCGTCGTCGTTGGGAAGGAAATGGGTAACCACGGAAAGAACCAGGAGCATCATTGCTTCAATACCAATTCCAACCAGGGTCATGCGCTCGGAAATGACACCGGCAAACCGCAGTCCCACGAAAATGAGCAGTATCATTGCTCCGAAATACACCCACCCCTGGACGGCGTTGAAGTAATACCGGGCGATAATCTCCTCCATGCACACGCGTGTACCGAGGTTGAGGCCCAGTGTGTTTTCAAGGAGAATCAACCGCCCGTCGCTCAACCGCACTTCCGTACCCCGCACACATAATCGCCAGCACTCCAGGATCGTCCCAAACTCAAGGTTGTGCCTGATGCGACGATCGTGATAGAAATCGTGCAGGAGAAGTCGTCCTTCGGGAACTTCCAGGTCTTTAATTGTTTCCGCAGCTTCTGGCATGTTTTGGTTAAAACCTGTGGGGTTTGGTTCAGGCTTCGGTTTACCACTACATAAATCATGCCGGGGCTGTTCGTTACCAACATCATGAGAATTGCGTTAGAATTATATTTTTTATCTCTGCCCGCCCCGGATGAGTGAATATTATTCACACTACCGTGCCGATCATTCACACCATTATGTTCAACAGTGTTGGCAATCAATTGATAGAAGTAATAGACAGAAGGAATGGAAATCCGTCGATCCTGAGTCCATCAGCAGGGGAGGCTACTGAAGCTATTCTTGAAGAATATGAAGTCTCAGAAAGTGGGAGCTAACAGATTACGACGAGGGCTGTAAGCAACGCGTGGTACCTTGCGCTCGAAGAGCGCACAAAACATG
>JAADGX010000236.1 GCA_013152135.1 Chlorobiota bacterium | reverse complement strand
CGTCATCGAGGCGAAGTAAGGGGAGAGCGGTATCCAGCCCCGATGTCTTTTTCCACTTCTTTTGAAATACCTGATCGCTAAATCATAAAACGCGTCTTTTCGTCAAGGCGAGCGTTAATACGAATGATGACCGTATCCGTGCCCTTCCAGGAGCATCCAGGCGGCCATGCCTCCAACGATCAATCCGCAGGTGGTCCACAACCATGTCATGGGAGATGACCACACGGATTCCCTCGCTGCTTGCTTGTTCACGCGCTGCAGTTGTGATCGCTGAAAGTCAAGGCAATCCCTGTCCTTCATCAGCAGGTATTCGTATTCACGATCGGTGAGCTGATCCAGGGGCTGGGATTTCAGCGACAGGTACAAAGAGTCCTTGCACGGTGAGTATTCATCGGACACGACGATTCGCGTCGTCGTGCACCCGCTTATGAGCACGACACCCAGGATGAATGCAATTGCTTTCATATTGTCTCCGAGACGTGTAAGATGTTTTTTTTCGTAAACCGGGAAAACGATTACCTCCGCTTCGGTGCCGGACTGTATTCATCTGTTCCTGAGCGTGTTTACCGGGATCAGGTATCGAGCACGGACGTCGACAGCCACGCGAGCGAAGGGAGGTGGAATATAGGCTGGAAGAGGTTTATTGTCAAGGCGTTTATGGTGACTGCGAAGCAGCAATGTGCGACATCCGTGTTTTCGCGTTCTGTGCCGCCGGAGGGGCGGTTTTACAGGGCTCTTCCGACGCGACCGGCGTTGATTTTTGGTTCGGAAGATTTTTTTCGATATGTTGTTATAACAAAGAAAGGATTAGTTCATGCAATCCCACGGCCATCTCCAAATTCGCGAAAAATCCGATCCGGCGAAACTGGTTATCGTGTATGTTGTGGTAAGCGCGCTGTGGATTTTCTTTTCCGACCAGTTGCTGGGCATGTTTGTGAGCGATGTATCCCGTATAACGTGGTTGCAAACAGCAAAGGGCCTGGCATTCATTGTTATCACGGGCTTGCTGTTATACGGCCTTATTCGCAGGTACCTGGGCAATTTAAAGCGCCTGGCGGTCCGTGAAAACCTGCGAGAAAACTGGTCGCAAATGGTACTCGAATCGCTGCCCGTCATTATTTGGGCGTTTGACCGGAACGGCGTCATAACGCTGTCGGAGGGGAAGGGATTGGACGTCCTGGGAGTCAAGCCGGGAGAGATCGTGGGCAAAACGATAGCCGAGGTTTTCCGGGAGTACCCGCAGGTTGTCGAAGACAGCCGGAGAGCCCTGTCGGGGGAGGAGTTTTCCACTACCGTGAGACTGAACGACGTGGCGTTCGAATCGCATTACGGGCCCCTGAAGGATGACCACGGTAAGGTCGTCGGTTGCCTGGGCCTCGCGATTGATATTTCGGAGCGGGAGCGGTACGTCGAACAGTTGAAAGAGACGAAGGCGGAGGCGGAGCGGGCCAACCGCCTCAAATCCGAGTTCCTGATCAGTCTCAGCCATGAACTTCGTACACCCGTGAACATCATCATGGGTTTTGTTTCGGTGCTGGAGGAGTTTTACAAGCACAAGGTCGATGCGGAGCACCGGGAATTCTTTACCAGCATCGAGGAGGCCTCGCTCCGCTTGCTGGACACGGTGGAAAAAGTTGTGGATGCATCGCGGCTCCAGACCAATGATTTCGATGTCAAGCCCATTACGGTAAACGTCGTGGAACAACTGGAGGAATGCGCGGCGCGCTATAAAGAAATTGCCGCCAGGAAGAACCTCGAGTTCGAAATGGATATCCCCGACGAGGATATCTACGTCAAGGCTGATGTCTATGCTCTTGATCGCGCAATTTGCCACCTGATCGATAACGCGGTGAAGTTCACCGAAAAGGGGCGGGTGAAGGTTGCCTTGTCATGCCGCAACAAACACTGGGTGGAAATAAGCATCCATGATACGGGAATTGGAATCACAAAGGAATATCTTCCCCACATTTTCGAGAGCTTCTCCCAGGAAGACGGAGGATACTCCCGGAGATTCGAGGGGGTAGGTTTAGGGCTAGCATTATCCAAGAATTTTATTGATATTTGCAATGGAAGGCTGAAAGTTGATAGCCGTAAGGGAAGTGGATCGGTTTTTACCATATCCCTTCCGTATTATGAAAAATCCCGACGCCGGTCCACGGACCTGCGGGTGTTTATATGAAATTTGTATTAGTATTAATTGTATAACAGAGAAATGGATAATCCCAAAATACTGCTTGTTGAAGATGACCTGTTAAGCCAGCAATACGTGAAATCCGTTCTGGGTAAGCGCTATCATATTCTTGCCGCCATTGGCGCCGAGGAAGCCCGCGAAATCCTGCGCCATCATTCCGTCCAGATGATCTTGATGGATTTGACCCTCAAAGGGACCGAAGATGGTATCCAGCTCACACGCCATATCCGGAATACGCCCGGTATATCCAGGCTCCCGATTATCGCCGTAACTGCCCACGTTTTTTCGAAAGACCGCCGCAATGCTCTCGATGCAGGTTGCAACGACTTCCTTCCCAAGCCGGTCAGCCCGCAAAACCTGCTTTATACTGTGGAAAAATGGCTGTACGTTTTCAGCCTGAACTGATTCCACGACCTTACGCTTTAAAGAATCTCTTCTACACATTACCCCTACGCGGGGAAATGTAAAATTTACCATTTCGTTCGCGTAACAGGCTGCAATTATTGCATGGCCGGTAATTTCTATTGAATATTCATGGAACCCGGAATCGTTTTCCGTGAAATGTGACGGAATCATCCCCGTTATTGTGGGATACAAACCAGTATCTCAAAAAAATACTCGTCGGATTCGAATTAATTGCAAATATTATAATTGTATATTATGCCTTATTCAGCTCGAATATGGCTGTTTTTGGTAACAAGACGAGCGGATTGTAATATTTGCATTATCGTGAAGGGATTTCTCTTGATTCACTCGTTTTTTTCCCTTTATTGAAAAGTGGCAAGGAGAAGAAGGAGCCCGCTGCCGTCAGCAAACCGCATGGGGGAGGGCAGGCGGCGGTGGGCTCAACTTTAAACTCAA
>JAADGX010000256.1 GCA_013152135.1 Chlorobiota bacterium | reverse complement strand
CCGAGCTATTTCAGCGGTTATCTATTGGGAACGCTCATTGACGTAAAGCAGGATAGCCTGACAATTCGGATCGGCAAAAGAGAGCTTGCCGTTCCCCTGGACAAAATCCAGCTGCTGGAAGTAGCCAGGGGTCGAACGAGCAACATGAGTAATGGACTGATATTTGGGGCCATTGCCGGAGGGTTAGGGGTCGGACTGGTTGCCGCAATCTCTGAATCTGGTAATCAAGGCGAATGGTCCATTTTAAGTCCGGGTGTGGCATTTGCGGGTGGCGTGGTTTTTGGCGGCTTGTTGGGCGGAGTTGCCGGCGCCGTCATTGGTAGTGGTATTCAATCCCAACGCTGGGTGTCGATTCCGCTCGAAGGGCTTACCCCGGGTGATCGAGAAATCCCGCGTCAACCTACGCCAGATACGATGTCAGAGGAGAAGCCGGTTTCAACAATGTCAGGGGAGAAGCCGGTCTCGGCCGAGAAAAAAAACGACGAGCAGGTAAGCAGGTGGAGTATTTCATTTTATGTCGGCACCACCTCCGCGGGGCCGGCGGCAGGTATTGAAAGAGCGATGAGAAGAGACGGGTTTGATGAGACTTCGCACAGCTTTTTTAGTGGAAATCCCGTTGAGCATCCGTTTTCAAAAACCGGGTTTGGGGAAATTGGGGCTCCGTGGTCAGTTGACGTAAAATACAGTGTAAATCCAACATTCGACGCGGCTTTGCTCGTGAGCTACAATCCCATCGGTATGACCTCCGGTTATCATAAAGATCCTGATGTATATATGAATCTCAATTATTATTGCACGATGATTGCTCCCATGGTTATTATCAAGCTACCTGGTATTGTGCGATTGGGGATAGGCCCCGGCCTGTTTTTCGATAAGATAGAACAAGAACATGTAGCCAGCATTATTTACCAGGAGCAAAAAAGCAAATTGGGGATGGTCCTTTCTGCTTCCTTGATGTATCCACAGGAATCCGTGTTTTTTGTAAAGGTTGAGGCACAATACCGCTATGTAAGTAAGGCCTCGTATGGGCCGATCATGGGAGCTTATAGTCCCACCGGCCCGGCCAAACTCAATAGCTTTGAAGCGGATTTTTCCCATGCTTTTATGGGAGTCGGTATAGGAATACGACTTTAAGCACCGTGAGTTCAAGAATACAGTGCAGCACGGAGACAGGTAAAATCCGTGTTCTGTTGCTCTAAGGCGTACGCGAGACGTAATCCAGAAGAACGAGAACACATCATGGCAGGTATTGGAAGTGACATGAGGACAAAAATCTATAAAGACGGGACATATCTTGATATCAACCCTTCGTGGCATGAAGAGGATTCTCCGTGGAAAGCGGAGCAGATAAGAAACATTATCGAAAAGAACTCTCTGAATCCGAAAAGAATTTGTGAGATCGGGTGCGGGGCTGGAGAAATACTGAACCAGTTATCCGAGAAGTATTATAGTGACAGGGAATTCGTCGGCTATGAAATATCGCCCCAGGCGTTTGAAATTTGCAAGAAGAAAACCAAGAGCAATTTATCCTTTAAACTTTCGGATTTATTGGAAGACTCTTCCGAGTATTATGATATTGTAATGGCGATTGATGTTTTAGAGCATGTTGAAAACTATTTTTATTTCTTGAGAAAGTTGAAGGAAAAAGCGGAATACAAAATATTCCATATTCCCCTTGATATCTCGGTTCAAACGGTTCTTCGTTCCGCTCCAATTATCAGGGGAAGAAATTTATTCGGACACATTCACTATTTCACGAAGGAGACGGCTCTGGAAACCCTGAAGGATACGGGATATGAAATCATCGATTATTTTTATACAGGAGGTTCCTTGGAATTACCACGTAGGGGATGGAAAGCGAATTTGTTGAAATTTCCCAGGAAACTCTTGTTTGCACTAAATCGAGATCTGGCAGTACGATTACTGGGCGGTTATTCACTTTTGGTTTTAACAAAATAAATCTCAAAAAAATGACGCGAGAAGTGGATAGGTGATTCCACTTTTACGTTACGGGACGGAATAAAATCCCGGTAATTTTCATAACGGCTCAAGACAAACACGGCCATGCCCTTGGCTTCTGTAAGATGAAGTTTTCTTGGATGCGTGTTCGTACAATTTGGCCGTGGAAAAAAGGAGCTTGAATATGCTGAAACTCGTGGAATTGATCCGAATGTCTGGCATTGATCTCGGACACTACAAGATACACTGTGCCATCGACAACAAGAGAGGTGATTGGAGACCCCTGCAAGCCTACTTCGCCGGGACCTTCGAGATTGGACAATCGGAACAGACGCATAAAAACTTTGAGTGCGAGAACATCCTGTCGTTGATTCATCTAAGTAACAGCAGGCGTTGGTTGTACGTCGGCGTGTACCGCGTCGACGGCGTTCGAGAAGCGAAGACATGGTCCGGCTTCATCTATACCCTCACACGCGTGCCCGGACTCGAACATCTGGATGGCCGTGTAGTTGTCGATTTTCCCAAGTTATTTCGCGCTTCCTACCTCGTAGGACCCAAGCACGAAAACAATTTGATCGTAAACTCGATCCGGGAGGAGAGGCTCTCCATTGTCGACTTCCCGGGTTTCAACGGGGTGCGACTATCCTTTGAGGTACTCCGGTCTATTATTCGCGATGACAACCCCTCGTGGCGGTCGGCGCTTGCAAGCGTTGCAGGCGTTTACGTCATCACGGACACCGCAACCGGATATCAGTACGTCGGAAGCGCTTACGGTGGTGTCGGGCTTTGGCAACGCTGGACAGAGTATGCGAAAAATGGACATGGAGGCAACAAGAAGCTACGGGAATTGCTGTGGAAGAACGGCAAGGAATACGCGAACAACTTTCAGTTCTCCCTCGTCGAGGTGTGCGACATCAACGCGAGCAAGGAATACATCATTTCGCGAGAAAACCACTGGAAGGACGTTCTGATGACCCGCGAGTTTGGACTCAACGTGAACTGAATGATCGGTAAAGGCATTATGTGCGCGAGAACGTTAGTTTTGAAACCGATGTTTTCTGACCGGATATGGGGAAATCAATGTTTTTTTCGAA
>JAADGX010000055.1 GCA_013152135.1 Chlorobiota bacterium | reverse complement strand
GACGAGACGTGGTCGGGCTTGTGCTTTGCCAGAAGGAAATAACAGTCACAGCGTATCATTTTTAATAAAAGCTAACTTCTCTAATGAGATGTACAGTCTGCGGATTGCCTTGCCGATATGATTAATAATGACAATGCTGAAATGCTAGTACGAATGTCACCCGAAATAACGGAGCACGGCTGGGGACGGATTGTCGTCGAGGGAGATCGCGTTTACAAGGACGTCAAGCTGTTCCCCGGCGGGGCGCGGGAATGGGACTGGATGGAGACGGGAACAAGCCACTCACCCGGCGTCCAGCCCGCGGACGTGGAAGAACTGCTCGAGAGCGGGGCACGTGTGATTATCCTCTCGAAAGGAAGGTTCAACCGTCTGCGTATCCAACCGGAGACATTGTCGCTGCTCGAGGACCGCCGCGTGGAGGTGCACGTTCTGTCAACCGACCGCGCGGTGAGCCTGTACAACGAATTGCGCCGGGAGCATCCGGTGGGGGCGCTGATTCATTCGACCTGTTGAAACCATGCGGGACGGAATTTGATTAAGCGGATAATTTCCATACTATGGCCTGTTAAAAGGTCGCCAGTACCTGTAAGCATGCGTGTAATGTCAACATTCCCATCTTGAACTGAACTATGCTCATAGAGTGGTTTACAAGCTTCGGTCCCATCATGCAGGCGTTATTCGCCACCATTTTCACGTGGTTCCTGACCGCGATGGGGGCGAGCGTCGTTTTCTTCTTCAAGTCCATCAACCGGAAATTTCTCGACGGCATGCTGGGATTCGCCGCCGGTGTCATGATCGCCGCCAGTTTCTGGTCCCTGCTCGCTCCTTCCATCGAGATGGCGGAGGAACTCGGAGACCCGCCGTGGCTGCCCGCCGTGGTAGGCTTCCTGTTGGGCGGGGTTTTCCTCCGCCTCGTGGACAAGATACTGCCCCACCTTCACATGGATTTTCCCATCGAAGAAGCCGAAGGCATCAAGACGTCGTGGCAGCGAAGCGTCCTGTTGATCCTCGCCATAACCCTGCACAACATCCCGGAGGGACTGGCTGTCGGTGTGGCGTTCGGCGCCGTCGCAGCCGGCTTGCCCGCGGCCTCGCTGGCCGGAGCCGTGGCCCTGGCCATCGGCATCGGGATACAGAACTTTCCCGAGGGCGCCGCGGTATCCGTTCCCCTGCGCCGGGAGGGATTCTCGCGCTGGAAATGCTTCTGGTACGGACAGCTTTCCGGTATCGTGGAACCCATCGCGGGGGTGTTCGGAGCGGCTGCCGTCGTCCTGATGCGCCCGATTCTTCCGTACGCGCTTTCCTTCGCGGCCGGGGCCATGATCTTCGTGGTGGTCGAGGAGCTGATACCGGAGTCGCAATTACAGAAGAATACCGACATCGCCACCATGGGCGCCATGATCGGCTTCGCCCTCATGATGGTGCTCGACGTGGCGCTGGGATGAGCATCGCGCCTGCAAAACGCAACGGAATCAGGGGGCGACAAAACATCTTTACCGTAAGGACCTGACATGTTCATTGGACACTATGCCATCGGTTTCGCCGCCAAAAAAGCCGCGCCCCGTGTCTCCCTGGGTACCCTCATTCTCGCGTCGCAATTCGTCGATCTCCTGTGGCCGCTTTTCATGCTGGCGGGGCTGGAGCGGGTGAAGGTGGCACCCGGCATTACGGCAATGACACCTCTCGATTTCACGCACTACCCGTTCACCCACAGCCTGTTCGGCGTTATCGTCTGGGCCGTCGTTTTCGGCGCGGTGTATTACGCGTTCAGAAGAGAGGCGTTCGCCTCGCTCCTCCTGGGCGGCCTGGTAGTCAGCCACTGGCTCCTCGATTTTCTCACGCATCGCCCGGACCTGCAACTGTTCCCTTGGCTGGAAACACGTGTGGGTCTGGGACTGTGGGACTCCGTGCCGGCCACGTTCATCGTCGAAACATTGATGTTTGCCGCAGGCGTGTACATCTACACGCGCGCAACCTCGATACGCAATAACACCGGCCGCTACGCGTGGTGGGTGATGGTGGTTTTCCTGTTCACGATCTACCTCACCAACCTGTTCGGTCCGCCGCCTCCGTCCCCGGACGCGATCGGCGTATCCGGCCTCGCGTTGTGGTTGTTCGTCGCATGGGGGTACTGGATTGACCGCAACAGGATGAGTGTGCCCCGGTCCGCAGACCGGGCGGGCGCTTCTTCCGCGTGATTCGCGGGTGTTCGGTTCCCGATACATTCATTACATTACATCGAATATCATGCAACAGGTGAATTTGGAGGACACGGTGACGACAAAAATTTCTTTGGGATTGGTCCTCATGATCCTTTCATTCATGACTTCCGGCGCTTCCGCCCAAACCACCGTGCAGACCGGCCTGGGCATCGGTGTTTCCTTTCCGTCCGGGGACTATGATGGCTCCACTATCGATTACTACGAGGGAACCGCGTACGGTATGTCCACGGGACTTTCGGGAAGCGTGAGGATGCGAATACTCTTCAATGATTTTTCCATCCTGACCAGCATCGGATACTCCTCTTACGGCAACAGCGGTGAAAGCGAACCGGGCAAGGGCAAGATCGAACTCGCGCAATCCATCACGTCGTTCGTGATAAGCCCGGAATACCATGTGCGCCTGCGCCGGTACCTCTTTCATCCCTACGCGGGAGTGAATCTCGGCCTGCACATGTTCTCCGGGAGCATGAAATTCAACGGCGTATCGCGCGTATCAAGCGGCACTCACGACATGGAGACCGTAACCCGACTCGGCTTCGGCGCAAAGGGAGGATTCATCGTAAAACTGTGCTGCGACATGTCGCTCGACCTGGGAATTTCATACGACTTCCTCAACGCCGTCGGAAAATCGTGGAACGACCGGAACCCGAACAAGGATCAGCGCATCGATACGTACCTTTCGTTGAACGACGACCGCGACCCCGAATACATGCCCGAAAGCCCGGATCACCCCGTGTCGTCCGCGCGATCCATCGAGACCGTGACGGTTTTCATCGCGTTCATGTTCAACTTGTGAAAACACGATGGCAGTAAGCGGAGTCGTCGTGAAGCGACCACCTTGTGGAACTGCGGAATACGGGAAATAAGGTGTGGATTCCCGCTTCCGCGGGAATGACGCAAATGCATTCATAAAAGTCATTCCGGGCTTGACCCGGAATCCAGGAAACGAAGGCATGGATTTGCGATCACGATTACCACTACGATCACGATAAGAGGAGGTTCGCGACATGGATATCATTGATCTTACAGAAGAACACCATGATACGTATTACGTCTGTCTCGAGGACTGGTCGGAAGAAATGGAGGACGCGGGAAACCGCAAGCGGGAGTGGTACCAGCGGATGAAGGACCGCGGCCTGGGCGTCA
>JAADGX010000258.1 GCA_013152135.1 Chlorobiota bacterium | reverse complement strand
CTTTTTATCGATTGCCCTGCGTTGCCCATCCGCGCCGGGTTTTTTCCGGGCCCACGCCCACGTCCCATCGAAGTGAATGTCCTGGTAGCCCCCGTGTGGAATGACGAGGAGCTTGAACACCTTATCGATGTGAGCGGTTGTGCGTTCTTCCATGGTCAACTGTTCGACCCAGGGCTCGCCTTCACTCTGGGAAGGCGTCCAGAGGACATCGTCGAAGAGCACCCACCCACCGGGTTTCAAAAGCCGGTCGACAAGAAGGAAAGCAAAGCCATCCGAGTCCCACGTATGGCCGCCGTCGATGAACACGAAATCGAACACCGGTTCCGTGCATCCGTCCACGGTGTATTTGTCGAGGAGTTTCATCAGCTCCCACGTGTACGAGCGGCCACAGAACACGGGTTCCACGAAAGCGCCGAGCCCCGTCCGTTCCAAAAGGGAAAAGATGTCAGGGTCGCGATCGCGCGCGCGTTCATGATCGATGGTCAAGAGGCGACCGCTTCCATTTTCCTGCATGGCCGCGGCAATGTAACAACTGGATGTCCCGTGAGCGAAGCCCAATTCGAGCGCCTTTTCCGGTTGATGCCTGCGCAGAAATTCGTACAGAAGCTTCCCGCGCTCCGGCGTCATGTGCGGAACAGTCCCGACGTGACGGACAACTTGATCAAAAGTCATGGTACGAGTATCGCTTTTTGAACATACATCTAATAAATGTACGGGAAAGGCGGAAGAAAAACACCCGCACCACCGCGCGATGCCATCCAACGGCAACGGCATTTCATTCTACCGCCAAAATCAATATTATTATGGCTTGTGGTTATCTTTGCTCCGAACCGGAATAACCCCCAGAATGAACAGCCCTGCAATCCATGCAACATAAGCGAGACATTTTCATCCTCGTAGCAATCGACGCCGTGATGGTGAGCCTGGCCTGGCTCGTGTACTACGAGTTCCGTGTCCGCTCCGGCTGGTTTCCCACAACGATCGAGCCGGACATTCTCATGCCCATGCTGGTCATCGATCTTTTCTGGCTCCTCGTATTCTGGTTCATCGGTTTGTACCGGCCCTGGTATGCCGAATCCCGTTTCGACGAACTGACCTTGATCTTCAAGGCGGTGACCGTCGGCGCGTTTATCCTGTTCTTCGTCGTGTTCATCGACGACGCAAGGACAAACGACCCCTCGACGTCCAGGCTCCTCATCCTCGTGTACTGGTTCATCGTTCTGACGTCGGTGGGAAGCGGCAGAATGGTCTACCGCAGCGTCCTGAAACGGCTTGTCATCTCCGGGATCGGACGGCGGTCCGCCATGATCATCGGCACACCGGAAAGAGCCGAACAGCTTCACGCGCTACTGAAAAACGCACCCGCTCTCGGCTATACCGTTGTCGGCTTCCTTAATACGGGCAACGGCACAACGACCACCGACCTGAAGGAATTCGGCACGCTCAACGACCTCGAAGCAATACTCGCGCGGGAAAATATTCAGGAAGTGCTCATCGCCCTTCCTTCCACCGAACATGAACTCCTGATCGATATCGTCGGACGTTGCAGCCCGTACAAGGTCGGTTTGAAAATCCAGCCGGACATGTACGACATCATTTCCGGGCAGGCGCGTACACACCAGATCTACGGTGTGCCCCTGATGGAAATCATGCCCGAGCTCATGAAGCCCTGGGAGAGGGTCACCAAGCGCATCATCGATATCATCGTCTCTCTCGTTATTCTCGTGTTGAGTTTTCCTCTTTGGATCGTCATCGCGCTGGGCATCAAGTTGTCCTCGCGCGGACCGATTCTATACCGGCAGGAACGGGTCGGGAAAAACGGGAAGATCTTCCGTATCATCAAGTTCCGGTCGATGCAGGTGGATGCCGAAAAACACACCGGGCCTCGCTGGGCGGATAGAGATGATCCACGGGTGACGTCGTTCGGAAAGATCCTGCGCAAGACCCATTTCGATGAGATACCGCAACTGCTCAACGTCCTGGAAGGCGACATGAGCCTTGTCGGGCCACGCCCCGAACGCCCGTATTTCGTGGATAAACTGACCAATGAAATCGCCCTCTACCGGCGCCGGCTCAACGTTCGCCCCGGCATCACCGGCTGGGCGCAGGTGAAACACAAGTACGACGAGTCCCTCGACGACGTGCGCACGAAACTCCGCTACGATCTTTTCTACATCGAGAACATGTCCATTCGCATGGACCTGAAAATCCTGCTTCATACATTGTACAATGTCTTTACAGGCAAAGGCCATGCGTAAGCGTTTCATCCTCTTGGTCCTGTTCCTGGCGCCCGCGGCCGCCTGGAGCCAGTTGGAGCATGTGCCCGCATCCAACCTGGTGTACGACTTCCTGAACCACATGCAAGTGCGCGGATATTTGCCGGATTACAACCGGGCGTTCATCCCCGCCACGAGACGGGAGGTGGTCGGCTGGTTGCACGAGGTCAACCAACATGCGAAGGAGCTCTCCGAATCGGAGCGCGAACTGGCGCTGCGATTCAGCCAGGAATTCATCGACGAAGCGGACCGCCGGCAATCGAGAACGGTCTTTTTATCGGATAAGGACCCGTGGTCGAAAAGATTCTCGGACATTCTTTCCGACAAAGAGAAGTTCCTCTATGTATGGCGCGATCCTTCCGATACGGCAACCACGTTTTTCATGGAAGGCCTTGCCAGCCTCGACGCTCGGTCGGCCATCATCGACGGCGAAGGAAAGCACGTCAGCCTGGGGCAAATCGGGGGCCGCTTCCGGGGAACGATTCGTGGAATCGTCGGCTACGGTTTGCAATCCACGAACGGGACGACGTTCGGCGACAGGGATTTCGCGCTTACGGATCCGGTCCTGCGCCAAAACACCGCGTTCACGGATTTCAACAGCGACTATTTCGATTTCACGGAAGCGTACGTCTCGGTCGATTTCGACTGGGGGCGACTGAGCCTGGGAAAGGAGCGATTCCTTATGGGCAGCGGGCTCCAGGACAAACTGTACATCTCGTCGAATGCGCCGACGTTCGATGCAATCCGTTTCGAAGCACGGTTCAAGACGTTCCGCTACGTCTTCATTCACAGC
>JAADGX010000119.1 GCA_013152135.1 Chlorobiota bacterium | reverse complement strand
CGGAGTGCAGTAATGTAAAAGGAGAAGCAACTATGAGCGACTCAACAACCGATCTCAAGGCGATCGAAGAGACAACGCTGGAACTTTACAGGAGCATCTGTTTCGAGGAAGGCGGTCAACCGCCGGTGGAAAAGATGCGGGAGATTTTTATCGAGGACGGCCTTCTGATCAATACCAACGGTGTGGAACCCGTGGGAATATACGTGGAAGATTTTATCTCAACGTACCAGGAACAGGTGGAAGAAGGGCATATTACATCGTTCCATGAAGTCGAGTTATCGAACAAAACCGAGTTGTTCGGCGCCATCGCCCACCGCTTCAGTACTTACGAAGCGTCGTACATGGTCGCGGGGAAAAAAACCACGACGCGGGGAATCAACAGCCTCCAGTTCATCAAGGTTGAAGACACGTGGCAGGTGACCTGTATGGTCTGGTGCGATCAGACGGATCAACGGAAGATTCCGCCGCGGTACCTGGAAACATAGTGTTTAATCACCGGTCGATTTTTTCGCACCTGTTTCAGCCGGTGTGCAAAACGGGAAAAAACCATTCCATATTGCTTTGGATCATCGCCCGTGTTTTCGCCGGTGGAATCATACTTTTTCCGACAGCCTTTCTTTGCCGGAAAACAATTGCGTACATTGTAGTATGCGGACAGTTGTATTGAAGAACCTGCACTGTTGTAATCCGAATAATATAAACGAACAACAGATTTAATTAAGACGGAAAAGGAGTTGAGGCGCGCGACGCGCCGACGATGTATGAAGCTACCAAAAATCATTCAAGGGGGAATGGGAGTTGCAATTTCAAACTGGAAACTCGTCAGAGCGAACTCATTGGAGGGACACCTGGGAGTAGTCTCGGGAACGGGGGTCGCCATGATCATGATTTCACGATTGATGAATGGGGACATTGGCGGACATGTACGGCGGGCGATGCAGCATTTTCCCTTCCAGGACGCAGTGCGCAGGGTGCTGGACACCTACTACGTTGCCAAACCTGAATCGTCCAAACCGCATTATAAACGCCCTTCCATGTGGAACTTGAAACCTTCCCGGACGCTGAATGAACTAACGGTTATCGCGAATTTCACGGAAGTGTTCCTGGCCAAGGAAGGACACAAAAATCCTGTCGGCATTAATTTGCTGGAGAAAATCCAAATGCCGACGATGGCATCCCTCTATGGAGCCATGCTGGCGGGAGTGAACATTGTCATTATGGGCGCTGGTATTCCCGTGCAGGTGCCGGGGATTTGCGACAAGCTAGTGGACCACCAGGAAGTCAGTTACCGTCTTGATGTGCAGGGCGCCGATCGAAACGATGACTACCGCATACATTTCAACCCGAAAGAAGTTTTTCCCGGTGTCGCGGAAAAAGTAGGACCGTTAACCCGCCCGCAATTCCTGCCTATTGTTTCCTCGGTGGTCCTGGCCAAAGCGCTATTGAAGCGTGCAACCGGCCGAATCGACGGTTTTATTGTTGAAGCGCCGACAGCAGGCGGCCACAACGCTCCGCCCCGGGGGCAAGCGCAAAGAGACGAGAACGGTGAACCGGGGCGAAAAGGACCGAATCGATCTGAATGAAATCAAGTCTCTCGGCCTCCCCTTCTGGTTGGCCGGGGGGTACGACAGCCCGGAAAAATTGAAAGAAGCGCTCGACATCGGCGCAGCCGGGATACAGGTCGGAACGGCATTCGCCTATTGCTCGGAATCCGGTATGGATGAGACACTCAGGAAAAAAGTGGTTCAGGGTGTTCTCGATGGGAAAGTTACAGTGCGCACTGATCCTCTCGTTTCCCCGACGGGGTTTCCGTTCAAAGTCGTTCAACTGGAAGGGACGTTATCCGATCCGCTGGTATACCAGCAACGACCTCGCCTGTGTGATATCGGCATGTTGCGGCAGCTATATAAACAGGAGGACGGCACAATTGGTTTTCGCTGCGCCGCTGAGCCGGAAGAGGATTACATCGCCAAGGGCGGAAAGGCGGAGGATACGGTGGGCAAAAATTGCTTGTGCAACAGCCTTTCCGCTTGTGCGGGTTTCCCCCAGCGCCGGAAGGATGGATACGTGGAACCCCCGGTGATAACCGCAGGAAACGCTCTCGTCGATATCCGGAAATTCATCAAGCAGGGAACGAAGAGCTATTCGGCGAAGGACGTACACGAGTACCTGAACGGGCAGAAAGTCTCATAGATTTCCTTTCTTGATCCCGCGTCCTTGAAGCAGGTCGCGGCACCACACCACGATCACGCACTATCGTGTTTAAATGCCATTAACCCTCCATGAAACAACCGGACGTGAAGCCGTGATTTCCAGGAGGGCATCATTACGTTTACCCGTGCTTTCAATGTCCTCTGAGGCAAAAGTGGTACAGCCACGGCGAGGAGTAGAGGACACCGGCGATGTTATTACACCTTGGTCAGGGATGAACCTTTGAACACCAAACGTTCCAACATCCAATGGATTCCACTGTTCGACCGCGCCACTTCGGGACTCTACTCACCGCGACGTCTTGCCGAAACAATGTTACGCGAGGTTGGATTTGAACGACGGGTTGACGTTGTTTAAGGGGATTTACACGACCGACTAACCTGACGACGCCTGATGAAAGGCGAACCATTGTTTCACATACAATCGGGGAGGAAATACGTATGACGGACGTGGCGATATTTTGGGACCCACGCGGATTCGAACTGGATGCACTGGGTTCCAGACGATACCTGAGAGCGACCGATGGCGATACGCCCTACGTGTCAGTATCGATCAGGATGTTGAGCATCGATACACCGGAGGTGCACTATCCCGGTAATGCGAAACCCTCGCGTCAAGATGACAATTTCGCTCAACTGGCGGAGTGGATTCAACAGGGAAAAACCCCGGTGCAAGCGGACCTGGCGGCGCATTTGTTGCCGCGGCTGAACACCGGCGTCGCGGGTACGCTCCATGAGGAACAGGGAAAGAAAGCGACGGAGGCATTCAAAACCCTCGTCGAGGAAAAGCTGGCCCGGCCCAACAGCTCGCGCAAAAGATCGGTGTTCCTGCGAGGCGCTGACCAGCCTTTCGATCGGTACGGCCGCTTGCTGGCGTACATGGCGCCGAATTACAACGCGGAGGAGCGCGCCGCAATGTCGCTCCGTGACCGGGCCACGTTCAATCTTCTCATGGTTGACAATGGATGGGCGGCATCCTTTCCCATCTACCCCAGCTTGCCCAAGCACGCCGACATGGTACTCTTGCAGGAAGCGGGCAAGGACGCCTTCGAAAACGGCCGGGGTGCGTGGCAGAATCCCCTGACACTTACCGGATACGAGTTCCGGATGTGCGTCCGGTTGTTCGAGGTTACCAGGAAACTGGCGCAGGGACGCAAACTGTCCAGCAGGCAACGGAACGGCTGGATTACGAGGTTCTGCGCGGACATGACCACGCGGGAAATATTCTATCCCCAGGACTACGTCAAGGTGAAGCCGTACAACCGCATATTCATCTGGCCGGAGGACGTGGCCGAGGCGGTGGGTAAACTCAACCTCGCGCCCGGCGCCGCGTGATGCGCCCGTCCGGCTTGCGTTCCCATTGATAGATAGTATCGTTACATTAACACCGAGGTTTTTCAACTGATTATTCACGATGAGAAAATATCGGATTTACGTCGATGAAGTTGGCAATCCTGATTTGGGAAGTTCCGATAATCCCAATCACCGCTTCCTCAGCCTGACAGGGGTAATAATTAGTCTGGATTATGTTAAGGAAGTGCTTCATCCCGAGATGGAAGCGCTAAAAACAAAATATTTTGGATCCCATCCGGACGAACCGATAATATTTCATCGTAAAGAGATTCTGAATGCCAAACCTCCTTTTCAAATCTTGCGAGATCAGAAGATGAGAGAAGCTTTTGATCGTGAATTGTTGGAGCACCTTGAGCGATGGGATTATACCGTAATTACGGTTTGCTTGGACAAGAAAAAACACAGGGACACATATACCGTTTGGCGTTACGACCCTTACCATTACTGCCTGGCCGTATTACTCGAACGCTTCAATTTCTGGCTGAATCGAAAAGATGCAAGAGGGGATGTCATGGCCGAGTCGAGAGGAGCAAAGGAAGACCGTCGACTCAAGGATTCATTTCATCGTCTTTGGGAACAAGGAACTGAATATGTTGATCCGAAGCAGTTTCAGGAATCCATTACAAGTGGACAACTCAAGGTTAAGCTGAAGACAGCCAATGTGAGCGGTCTTCAACTCTCGGATATCATCGCCCATCCAAGCCGTGCGGAGATATTAGACGAAGAGAAACTCCTGGGCAAACCGCTCGCACCTTTTTCAAAGAAGATCATAAAGATACTACAACAAAAATATGACCAGCAGAAAGGAAGAATCTTCGGCAAGAAATTCTTATAGGCAAAGAGAAAGGCCCCGTAGGGCCCGATGGCTTAAGCCATCCACCTCCGGATAACCGGATTATTAATAATATATATGGATAAGACCTGGATGTCAAGAAGAAAGAATAGACATGAGATTCAAAGGATGTAAAAATCATACGATTTTGAAATCAGTTATATCATTCATTACTTCTGTGATCTCTGTGTCCTCTGTGGCAGAAAATGTAAATTAGCCACAGAGATAC
>JAADGX010000163.1 GCA_013152135.1 Chlorobiota bacterium | reverse complement strand
AATACTCCTTGTCTATAGTTACGGAAAAAGTATGAAAAGACGGGTTATGCTTTCAGCGCATCCAACACTTGCTCCACGTGCCCCTTGACCTTCACTTTTGGAAAAACGTGCGTCACCTTGCCCTTCTCGTCGATGATCACGGTCGTGCGTTCGATGCCCATGAACGTCTTGCCGTAGAGCTTTTTCTCCTTCCAGACGCCGTACTTTTCCAGCACCTGTCGCGACTCGTCGCTGAGGAGCGGAAACGGAAGGTCGTATTTCTGCTTGAATTTCCTGTGCCGCTCCACGCTGTCCGCGCTCACGCCCAGGACGACGGCGCCCTCGGCCCGGAGCCGCGCGAGATTGTCGCGGAAATCACAGGCTTCCTGGGTGCATCCCGGTGTATTGTCCTTGGGGTAGAAGTAGAGCACGACCTTCTTCCCCTTGAACGACGAGAGCGAGACCTTTTTCCCGCTGTCATCCGGCAGGGTGAACGCCGGGGCCTTCTTGCCGATTTCTAGCATTGCGCCATCTTTTCTTCGCCGTGACGGTTTACTTCAGGCCGGCCAGCGCCGCCTTGACTTCGTCGTAGTTCGGCTCCACGCCGGGATCATCGGATACCCACTTGTAGCGCACGGTTCCTTGCGCGTCGAGAACGAACACGGAGCGCTTCGCCGCCGTGTATCCTTCCAGCCCGGCGAAGTCGTCGTGGTTCACGCCGTAGGCGCTCACGACTTCGCGCTTGTAGTCGGACAGCACGGGGAAATTGAGATTGTTCCGCTCGGCGAACGCGGCGTTGGCGAAGGGCGGATCGACGCTGACGGCAAGCACCTCGGCGTCGAGGTCGTTCAGCTCGGCCAGCGAATCGCGGAACGCGCACAATTCTTTTTCACATACACCGGTGAAAGCCGCGGGGTAAAAAGCCAGCACGACATTCCTGCCGGATAAAGCCGAGAGAGAAACCATTTCCCGGTTCGTATCGGGAAGGGTGAAGTCCGGCGCTTTGTTATTGACATCGACCATGAAAATTGTTCTCCTTGCTGTTTGGATTGCGCCTTGTTACTTGTTGATGCAACCGCACTTCACGGTCACCTGGTACTCGTATTCCCCCTCGGGGGTGACACGTCCGCGGGTGGCCAGGACTTCGAACCAGCTCACGGAATCCTGTCCTGCCGCGGCCACCGCGTTCTTGATTGCGTCTTCGATACTCGTGGTCGAGATTCCCACGATTTCACGGTACACGTATGATTTCGCCATTTCAAATTTCCTTATTTATTCGACATGGAAAATACACGACGGAGGAGTTCCGCGTGTGTGAACGTCATGGACTCGATCTAAACCACGGGCGGAACGAGCCGTCACAGCAAAAACAGCATTCCACCGCGATTCGTTCCGCGGGCAGGGAGTTCCGCCTTCAGCGCTTCAGGTAGTACTTCTGCACGTATTCCGCGACCATCCGGTCGGTGTTGAACATGGGGATGAGCGAGGTCATCGAGCGCCGCATGCGCTGGATCCACTTCCGCGGGATGCCGGTTTCGTCCCTGTCGTAGAACTCGGGAATAACCTGCTCCGTCAGGACCTTCAACAAGTTGGCCGCGTCGATCTCGTCCTGTTTTTCCGGCTCTTCCACTCCCCCGTCATCGCCGATGGCGAAGCCGTTGTCGCCGCTGTATCCTTCCCGCCACCACCCGTCCAGGATGGAGCAATTGATACCGCCGTGGACGGCGATTTTCATGCCGCTGGTGCCACTGGCCTCGAGCGGCCGCCGGGGCGTGTTGAGCCAGACGTCAACACCGGAAATCATGTGCCGGGCGATATTGATGTCGTAGTTCTCCAGGAACACCACCCTGCCGAACAGGAGGGGATTCTTTGTATAACCGACGATTTCCTGTATGTAGCGCTTGCCCGCGTCGTCGCGCGGATGGGCCTTGCCCGCGAAGATAATCTGTATGGGTCGCTTCTCGTCGGTGAACAGCGGGAGGACCTTGTCCAGGTAGCGAAACAGGAGCGGCGCCCTCTTGTAGGTGGCGAAGCGCCGGGCGAAACCGATCGTGAGAACGTCCGGGGACAGGACCTTGTCCGCGACCTGGCTAAAATCCGTTCCCTGCTTCTGGTAATAACTCTTCAACTTTCTTCGCACGAACTCGATCAGGTCCCGCCGCAGCGCGTATCGGAACGCCCAGATTTCCTCGTCGGAAATCAGGTCCGAGTCGGAGACCTGCTCCCAGATGATGGGATTCTTCAGGTAGTAAATCCACTTCGAACCGAGGTGACGCTGCCAGAAATTCCTGGTGCGGTTCGTCATCCAGCCCAGGCTGTGCACGCCGTTGGTTACGTGGCCGATCGGTACCTGGTCGGGGTTGTCGGTGTTGAACACGTCCTTCCACATCTCGCGCGACACCCGCCCGTGCAGCTCGCTGACGCCGTTGGCGGCGCGCGACAGCTTCAGGGCCAGGACGGTCATGCAGAACGGCTCTTCCGGGTTGTCCGGGCGTACACGGCCGAACGACATGAGCTCGCGCATATCCATGTCGAGCGATTTCAGGAAGCCCGCCATGATGTACTCCATCATGTCCGGGGAAAAACGATCGTGGCCTGCGGGAACGGGGGTGTGCGTGGTGAACGTGCAACGATTCTTGACCCACGCCTGTGCTTCCTCCCGCGGCAACCCCTCGGTGATCTTTTCGCGGAGAAGCTCGACAGTGAGGAAGGCGGGATGCCCCTCGTTCATGTGAAAGACGCCCGGCTCCACGCCGATCTTCCGCAGAAAGCGCACGCCCCCGATGCCGAGGACGATTTCCTGCATGATGCGGGTCGTCGAATCGCCTCCGTACACGTGGGCGGTGATGTCGCGGTGATGGAGCTCGTTTTCCGGTCGGTCGGTGTCGAGCAGGTAGATCGTGACGCGCCCCACGTTGATGCGCCAGGCGTGAAACGTCACCTTGCTGTGAGCGATCTCCACTTCCGCCGTGACGGGGTTCCCGGATTCGTCCACCACCAGCTCGACGGGGATCTCCCCTGGATTAATGGAAGGGTAGCTTTCCTGCTGCCAGCCGTCGGGCTGTATGGATTGTTTGAAATACCCGTACCGG
>JAADGX010000180.1:1613-4690 GCA_013152135.1 Chlorobiota bacterium | reverse complement strand
TTGAAAAGCGGCATCCATGTACGTATCTGTACGTATCGGAACCGGCGGGGTTACCAATGTCGCTTATTATGGAGAAGAACGTGCCATGTATTTATTAATGGGAGCGCAAATGCGAATGGTGATAAGAATAAGTAGTATCGAGACGGATTTTCATTTTGGTTATGAAATCCTTTACCAGAATCCGGATGCAAGGACGATTATCACACCGTTTATACAACTGAATACTCCTTATTTTGGAGCGAGATTTGGGGTCCCGTTTTCGTCTAAATATGAGGGTGCTCTATTTGAGACATTTAATTTAGGACTGTGGTTGGGAAATTACCGGAGTTTTTATGTTTCAATGGAACTTAACAATTATAATGTTTTTTTATTCGGCGGCAGAAACGTGGGGTTGGGATTTCACTTTTCAGAAAAACAGCACGAGATATGGTTGGGCTATGTCGATTTGTTCTTTTGGACTCCTTATAGAGACAAAACCGGGTTTGCGGTCAAGACCACGTGGAATATAGCGGATTCGTACTCGTTGTTGGCAAGCGCCACGTTAATCAAAGGAAACACGCAATTCGTTTCTTTAGGCATGCATTACAAATTCTGACGTCAATTATATCCAACCGCAAAGAATGCAAAGCAAGCACAACTTGTTCGCCGTAGCTTGACGGAGGCGGAAGAACGCATAAAACAATTAATAATTCTTCATTGCAATAGCCGGTTATCATGATGGTGTTGCGCTCGTTCTTGATGTTGTTCCGAAGGTGATGGAGGACCCTGCCGCCTTCCGCCATGCCCGAGGCGGAAATGATGATGATGGGACCGCGGACGTTGTTCGGCGCCTTTGATTCGCTGACGCTCATGATGTAGCGCAGGCGCTCGAAGCCGAACGGATCCTTCCGGCTGAGAATCAGCTCGCGCATTTTGGCATTGAAGAAAGTCGCTTCCATGCCGTCCACCACGCTGACGGAGTGTGTGCTTTTTATCGGCATCATGGATACAGTGGATCCTCTCACGTTTCGGCAGTATCAAGATAGACGAGCGGTGAAAAATGTCCATGCGGAAAAGGAAAAGATATTGAAACGATCCTTGAATATGTGATTTTTAAAAAATGATTTCCAGGAAATAATTTTTGGGTTTCTGGGAGTTAGATATGGATTGCCTTTTTCGTACATTCCGCAGGAGGTTGAGCTATGAACAGATGCATCCAATCAATTCCAGGAAATATCCAGAGCTGGTTCGATATCGAGCGCAGACCGCACAGGGATATGCATGAGATCATTGAATCCATTGCATATTGTTATGACGTTCAGAATATCTCTCGGCCTGCTTTTTGTACTGTTTTTCACGAATCCCTGTCATTCCCGTGAGGTGTTCAACGCATCGCCAGATAATCCCGTCAGGGAAGTGGACGGAAGCGTTTTCAGAGAAGGAATACCTGTTACCGCACTCAACAGTCCTGGCAGGCAGGACTCTCTTCCCGGTTGGCGCGTGGGCCTGGGAATTCATGGAAGCCGCACGACAACCGCGCTGAATGATTACGGGGCCGTGTTTTCAATTCAGTATAAGATGAAGGTCACCTACTGAACGCAGCGCTCTCAAAAGAAGGAGTCATGTCTTATGCTGGAGTGGGTTTTCCATTGTAGAAGATGCAGATAGGAAAAATGGACGCATAAATATGACGTTATTGCTAATACTCGAGTCTTCTTATAAACCGCGAAAGCTGTTCGTTTATTCTGTTCTAGTATTGCTCTCTGTTACGTTAATGAGCTGTGATCAAGGGGAAGAGCCTCTTCCTGTTTCCCGTACGTTTGGAGGGCAAAAAGATGATATTTTCGCCAGAATCATCCCTTGTCGGGATTTCGGCTTCATTGTCGCGGGATACACGGAATCGTACGGCGCCGGATTTGACGATCTGTGGATTGTAAGATTCGACGAAGACGGAAACAAGTTATGGGAGAGATTCTACGGAGGCCCATCGGACGATCGCCCCTCCTGTATTGTTCAGGATTGGAATGGTGACTTTCTCGTTGCCGGGTTGACCTGGTTTTTTCATGAAGGTTGGGACTCCTGGCTTGTCAAAACCGACAGTAGTGGAAACCTTCGCTGGATGAAGACATACGGGGATACATTGTCGAGCAAAGCTGCTAAAATATTTCCAGTAGATGAAAGCGGCTATTTGCTGTTTGGATCGGAAGAATCACCGGGGAAAGATGATTTTGATTATTATGCGCGATACCTGGACAGCTACGGTAATCCTGTTTGGCAAAAAAGATACGGAACGTCCTATGATGATTTTCTGGGCGGCGCCTGGCCGTACGGGGATGGCTATATTTTAGCCGGCTATCACGAATTACCTGGAACAGGAAAAGATGAGGTCTTTATAGTTAAGATCTCTCTTGATGGAACAAAGCAATGGGATACCACAATCAAAAACGGTGGGCTTGTAATGGACGGTGCCCATAATCCAGATGGCAGTTTGATTCTTTGTTCGAGTCGAGTCGGTGAAAACGGCAATGTCGTTACGTTAACGAAGGTCAAGCATGATGGGGATGTCATGTGGCAAAAAGACGTGTTGAGGGGTGAGTATTATGCCGAATCGATAATCGAATCGGGTGATAACGGGTTCATATTGACGGGTAGCAGATCTCTTTTTTCTCCAAGGGGTTGGGTAATGAAACTCGATCAAAATGGAAACAGTGTATGGCTGCGGGAATTTGATCATGAGGGGCAAATCGGAGCCGCCATTTCTGCTGCTGTTTCCAGGGATAGGAATATCATGGTTTGCGGATACATAGGCGAGCCTGCGGATGCCTGGATCGCGAAATTGGATCAAAACGGAAATCTTATATGGTAGGTCCGTTTTGGAACAGAAAATCCGGATTCTTATAACTGCAAAGCATGCACAACTTGTCCGCCGTAGCTTGACGGAGGCGGAAGAACGCAATAATAATTAATAATTCTTCATTCACAATTCGTATTTCTCCCCCGCTTCGGGAATCGCGATACGTGAAATCCCGAGGTCGGTTGTCATGGCTTCCGCGAGCTTTTCCTGCTGGTCGTAATCTCCGTGCACGATGAATACTTGT
>JAADGX010000180.1:0-1561 GCA_013152135.1 Chlorobiota bacterium | reverse complement strand
ACAGCATGTTCAGGACCGCCACTTCCGCTTTCAGCTCGTGCTTCTCCCCGAAAATGCTGACGACGGGCTCCTTTTCCACCAGCTTCCTTCCCAGCGTGTGCTCCGCGCAATAACCGGTTATCATGATGGTGTTGCGCTCGTTCTCGATGTTGTTCCGCAGGTGATGGAGGACCCTGCCGCCTTCCGCCATGCCCGAGGCGGAAATGATGATGATGGGACCGCGGACGTTGTTCAGCGCCTTTGATTCGCTGACGCTCATGATGTAGCGCAGGCGCTCGAAGCCGAACGGATCCTTCCGGCTGAGAATCAGCTCGCGCATTTTGGCGTCGAAGCACTCCGGGTGCATGCGGAAGATCTGCGTGGCGCTGACGGAGAGCGGGCTGTCCACGTAGATGGGGACGTCCGGCATGCGTCCAGCTTCGACGAGGCGCCGCATGTCGTAAACAAGTTCCTGCGTGCGGCCCACGCTGAAGGCGGGCACGATGATCTTGCCGTTCCGGGCAACAGTGCGCTTTACCACGTCCTCGATGGCGTCCAGCGCGGTGTCTTCATCCCCGTGGAGGCGTCCGCCGTAGGTGCTCTCGGTGATGAGCACGTCCACGTCGCCCGTGAACTCCGGGTTGCGCAGGATGGGGCGGTTCGAGCGTCCCAGGTCGCCGGTGAAGCACAGCCGCTGTTTCGCGGCGCCGTCGGTCAATTCGAGCGCGACAAGGGCGGAGCCGAGGATGTGCCCGGCGTCGAAGAACGTCACTTCCACGCCGTCCACCACGCGGGCTGGCCGGTGGTAGCCGACTGTCTGGAAGAGGCCGAGCGCCTTGATGACGTCCTCGGGATCGTACAGCGGCTCGATGGGCGCTTCGCCCTTGCGCGAGCGGATCTTGTTGACGAATTCCACGTCCTTGAGCTGGATGAACGCGCTGTCCATGAGCATGATGTTAGCGAGGTCGCGCGTGGCGTGGGTGCAGATGACCGGGCCCTGGAATCCCTGTTTTACCAGGTTGGGGATATTGCCGGAGTGATCGATGTGGGCGTGGGAGAGGACCACCGCGTCGATTTCTTCCGGGTTGAAGGGAAAGGAGGTGTTGCGTTCCCATGCTTCGCTTCGCCGGCCCTGGAACAGGCCGCAGTCGAGCAGGATGGTCTTGCCGTTAATGCGCAGGATGTGACACGACCCGGTGACGGTCCGGGCGGCTCCGTGAAATTCAAGTTCGTACATCGAGTGACCTTTCTTGTGCGTAATCGTGAGACCGCGCGGCGATGAGGCGCCATGCTTCAATAAGCTACAAAGGCGGCGAGGGGATTCAAAGCGCCCGGGGCAGTTCACTGACCGCGCGACCGTGAAGCGCTAGCAGAATCCCGGCGGGATTGTTTATCACGCGTGCGCTTCATACCATAGGGGAAGGTGAAAAGAAATCGTTCCGCCATATCGCGCTTTCGTATCGCCCTGGGCGTATCGCTCCTGGCTCATGCCCTGCTGGCTCTCGTCCTCCTGTGGTTTCCGCCGTCCCGCCCCACGCCGGCGCCGAAGGAAATATATCTCCAACTGCAAGCCCCTCCTCCT
>JAADGX010000262.1 GCA_013152135.1 Chlorobiota bacterium | reverse complement strand
TTTCAGAGACTTTCTGGGCCACTGCACTCGAAGTTGAAGTCTACCCGTTGCACTGTTTCTTTCTGGGTCTTCTTCTTTGGTCCTTTACCGGGATCATTTTCAAGAAAGGTCATCGTCGCTGGTGGCCGTTTGCTTTCCTTCTCGGCCTCTCGTTTTCCAACCACATGACGACGATCCTGTTTGTCCTTCCCGCGGCGATCGTCTTTTTCATGAGGTACAAATTCACGCGAAAGACGTGGAAACGATTAGTGTCGACGTTTCCCGCCTTTGCCGCGGGGCTGTTGCCATACTTGTACCTTCCTTTGCGAGCCGCTTCACAGCCATACATGAACTGGGGCAATCCACAGACACTTGAAAATTTCGTTTGGCACGTGACGGGCAAACAGTACCGCGTCTGGATGTTCTCCGGGCTGGAAACCGCTGGAAGGCAACTGGATCATTTCTTGAGTTCATTTCCCGCGGAATTCGGATACATCTTCTTTCCGTTAATTCTGATCGGTGTTTGGAAAGCTTTTACCAGCAACCGGACAGGAGCGTGGCTGTTGCTTCTTCTGTTTGGAGTGACCGTCTTTTATTCAATCAACTATGATATTCACGATATCGATTCGTATTTCCTCTTGGCTTATATCGCTGCGGGGGCTTGGATTGCTTATGGATTAGCGGCGATAGTTTCCTGGAGTGGAAAGAAGCGAATGATACCAATTGCAGCGGTAGTAGCTGCGTTGCTTTTTGAAATCGGCGTGAATCTTGGTCGTGTCGATCAGTCGAATAACTACATGGTCGAAGATTACACGGCGAACATGTTCAAGTCTTTCAAACGCGGGGCACTGGTATTTTCATTCCAGTGGGATTACTGGGTATCCGCGTCGTACGTGTTTCAACGGGTGCGAAAGATACGGCAGGACGTGACTGTAATCGACAAAGAGCTCTTGCGGCGTTCCTGGTACCTTCAACACTTGGACGAATACTACCCTGAGCTGATGGCACTGGTAAAAGATGAAGAGGCGGCCTACAAGGTGGAATTATACAAGTTCGAGCATGATCTCCCGTACAATCCGGCGGTGATCGAAAGACGATTCAACGATTTCATCAACGCGATGATCAATCGTTCGATAGAAAGACGAGCGGTGTACTTTACACCCGAAATGGAACAACATTTCGCTCCGGGTTATCAGCGCATCCCTGAGGGTCTGGCTTTTCGCCTGTACAAGACGCCTCCTCCTCTTGAATATCAGGTAAACGATGAATTCTCGATTCGGCCGTTTCCACGTTCCGGCCGCCTGGAAGATGGGATGAAAGGTCTGTATGTATCGATGTTGACAAATCGAGGCATTTACCTGTTCAGGAGGCAGGCATACAGGAAATCCGTCGAATATTTTGACCGGGCGCTTGCTTTACAGCCGGGCAATCCCGTGGCTCGACAATGGAAGGCACAAGTCGAGGAAGCGTTAATGCTGTCACGGACTTTGCCGAACGGGTACAAATAAAAGAGGTACGCGATACACGCGTACCTATGGCTTTTTTGAAGCGGTCAGTAAATGTAGTCAGGAAATAGGTTCGGTTTTGAAGCTGTTGACGGCTTCTTCGACACTGTCATATGATTTGAAGACGCGAACGAGTTGGGTGATCATGAACAAGCTCTGAACTTTTTCCGTGATGTTGGCAAGGCGAATCTCACCGCCCTTGTTCTTCACGGATGTGAGTGAAGAAATCAGCGCTCCCAGTCCGGACGAATTCATCCATTTGATCTTGGACAAATCCAGCACGATTTTCACGTCATCTCTGCCAATACATGAATATATTTTTTCGCGAAGCTCGGATGTTTCGGGGTCTCCCATCAGGTTCCCTTTGAGGGAAATGACAACGACATCTCCGATTTTTTCTTCTTTCATTTGCATGTGTTTGCTCCTTGATTAATCATTCAAACGAACTTCATTGTCTGTACTTTTTTGAGAAGGGGGCGCTTCGCCAGGTCCCGACACCTGAAAGAAGCTACAGCTTCCCTTGTATTCGCAAGTCCCGCAATTCGTCTCGAGTCTCCTCACGTGAGTATAGCAACGGGGGCATCTGTCCGTCAACGGATTCTCTATGATGTACTTGCACTGCGGACAGACACGAAGTTCGGATTCCAGAATATCTCTCAGGGTGGAGAACCGTGAATTAGATCGTTTCACTTACTCTTCCGGATTTCTTTCAGCAACTCTTCAATACGTTTTTTCGCTTCGTTGCGAGGAATGGTCAAACGCGCGCGCGCTGCATTCAGGACTTCATCAAAATTTGAGTAATTACCGTTCAGGTACAGGTAGAGGTGATACCCGAGCCGCATCTGGTCATTGGGTTCCACGGTGGGGATCATTGATGCTACGTTGTAGGCCTTCTTCTCCAGACTTTCTTCCGGCCAGAGTTGGATTGTTGGATTCATAAACTCCCTTTAGGTCGATGGCAGTGCATTGAGTAATCACATATCCTCCATATAATATGTGAAGCAACAAGGGGATCATCAAGTGCTATTTCCATGCATGGAGAATACGAGGCGATGACGTTTCGCATTATCGTCATTAGAGGTGTCAAAAGACCGTTGCGATGATCAATCCTAGACCGAGAATGCCGGAAAGAGTGGCTCCGATCAAAAGAAGTTTCATCCTGCCAAGCAAACCCCGAATTACTTCATCCTCGGATTTGGAAGATATGAGAAAACTCCCTTTTCCCTCACCTGTGAGACCGATTGTCAAGTCGCCGTTCTTGTCGTGGGCAACACCGTGAATAAATACTGTCGTTGCAACGGGCAGGGCCCATTCCTGGAATCGGTATCCGATGGTTTTTCGACCAGGACTAGGGTTTAACGAGTTCGCAGAAAGTCGAAATGCGCCAAATCCTATTTCCGAGTTTTGATCTTCATACGGTTTGAATTCGTCACACGTTTTTACCGCTTCTATTGTGGCGTGGTGTGGATCGACAGTGATGCCTCCCGAAGCATCCATCACCTGGAATGGAATCATGTTGGTGTTCGAGCTAACAACTTCGGAGCCCCGTTGAATCTCGTGTCGCTTGGTCCCGTTGGAATCAGTAACCTCGATCG
>JAADGX010000144.1 GCA_013152135.1 Chlorobiota bacterium | reverse complement strand
GGCATTTATCGGCTTCCTGGTCGCGGGCCTGGCGGAATATAACTTCGGCGACCATGAGATACTCGTTCTCCTGTGGACAACAGTTGGATTGTGCGTGCTCGCGGGAAGAATGAAGGAGTCCGGACCGTGAACAATAGTGATGCAAAGACGACGCGCGAAGTTGTTTTCCATTCCGAATCATCTCAATTTGAAGTGGAAGACATTATCCCTGTCACAATGACGAAAAGAATGCACATACAGGTGGTACATTGACAAAGAAATCAAAACAGGGGGGCGGTAAAGCGACGGACAGTTTTCCCCTGTTCTGTGATTTTTCTTGCCGGTATGCCGATTTCGGAGACCCGGACGTGGCGGGCGCTTGCAGGCGTGAAGTGGCGGTTTGGTGCCGCAAAGCCAAGGCGTTCCACTCCAAGCATGCTCGATGTTTGTTCGCAAACAAATCATTTCCCAGGGGATCCTCAGCCTGATGGACGACCCTTCATCTACATCGAACAATAAACGACCGTGGTGACGTCATGGAACTTCTGATTCTCATCACGGCGGCTGTTCTTGTTCTTTCCTTTCTCTCCTCTTTCGTGGAAGCCGCGCTTTTTTCCACGTCCGAACACGCGGTAGCGAAGCTGGCGGACAAGGGCTCGCGCAAGGCGAAGACGCTGCTCAAGATCAAACAGGATATCCACCGGTCGATTTCCGCCATCGTCATACTGAACAACATCTCCAACATCGGCGGCGCCTTTCTCATCGGGCTTCTCTCGCAACGGGTGTTCGATTCCATCGGTATCGGGATATTCTCCGGTGTGCTGACGTTCATGATTATTCTGTTCGCCGAAATCACCCCCAAAACGATCGGCGAGCGTCATGCCCTGAAAGTTTCCCTGTTCTTCGCCCGGACGGTCCTGAATCTCACCATCCTGTTGCAACCGTTGATCTACGTCATCGATTTCATCCTTCGTCCCCTGACCAAGGGGGAGACGATCCAGCCGGAGATCACCGAAGATGATATCACGTTTCTTACGCGTCTCGGAAAACTCCGGGGCAACATCGATGAACACGAGTTGCGGTTGATTTCCCGCATTTTCAGCTTGAACGACACTACTGCCTCCCAGATCATGACCCCGAGAACAGTGGTATTCGCATTCCAGGCGGAAATCTTGATCAAGGACGCGCTCGAACAGGTACGCGACAAGCCCTACAGCCGTATTCCCTTGTACCAGGACGATATGGATGATATCATCGGCGTGGTGCACCTCAGGGATATCCTGTTTGCCAGCATCGAGGGAAAGGGCGAGACTCCTATCCGGTCTTTGCAAAAAGAAATTCTTTTCGTGCCGGAAACGGTGAAAGCCGCTGATCTTCTCACCTTGTTTCAAAAAGACCGCGAGCACCTGGCGGTCGTCGTTGATGAATACGGTGGTACCGCAGGGGTCGTATCGCTCGAAGACGTTCTCGAAGTCGTGGTTGGTGAAATCGTGGACAAGTTCGACCGCGACGTTGATCTGCGTGTAAAAGCGCGCACCCAGAGCGAGATGAAGAATCTCCGCAAAGAAGAATAGACCCGAAACGATTCGAATCTCTCTTCACAATTACGCGAGTCACCCATGAACATCAAGCGCATCTTATACTTGCTGTCTCTTCTGTTGATCACCGGAGCAATGGCCTCGGCTCAATCAGGGCTGCTCCAGTGCGGGCCCATGGTGTGCTACTCGGAAATGAGGGAAGTCCTCGTCTGGGTGCAAACCAATGAACCCGCGGAAGTTCATATCAGGTACTGGGAAAAGGGAAACCCGGGCGAGGCACACGTCACCGATCGCGTCAGGACACGGAAGGAAAGGGCCTTTACGGCGAAGCTCGTCGCCGATACGGTTGAACCGGGAAAGCGGTACGAGTACGAGTTGTATATCAACGGGCATGTGGTTCAACGACCGTATCCGTTGCAGTTCCAGACCCAGGTGCTGTGGCAGTGGCGCGGAGATCCGCCTCCGGTGAAAATCGCGGTCGGGAGTTGCGCCTACATCAACGATCGGCCCTATGACCGCCCCGGCAAACCATACGGCGGCGATTACAAGATTTTCACCAGCATGTATGAAAAGCATCCGGACATGATGTTGTGGCTCGGCGTCAACGTGTACCTTCGGGAACCCGACTGGAATACCTGGACGGGGATCACCTATCGCTACACCCACGACCGGTCGATACCGGAAATGCAGCCGTTCCTCGGATCGGTACACCATTACGCCATCTGGGACGACCATGACTTCGGCCCGAACAACAGCGACCGGGGGTTGTGGAACAAGGACATGACGTTGAAGGCGTTCAAGTTGTTCTGGGGCAATCCTTCGTTCGGAGTCAATGGCAAACCCGGAATCACGACCACGTTTCAATGGAGCGACGTCCAGTTCTTTCTTCTCGACGACCGGTATTACAGGACGCCGAACCGGCGCCGGACGGGGCCGCGCACCATTCTTGGCGAGGAACAGTTCGAGTGGTTGATCGACGCCCTGGTCTCCAGCCAGGCTACGTTCAAGATCATTGCCATCGGCGGGCAGGTTTTGAATCCCGTCGCACGGTACGAGAACTACGCCACGTACGCGGAAGAGCGGAACCGCCTTATCGAGGCGATCACGAAGGAACAAGTACGCGGCGTGCTTTTCCTGACCGGGGACCGGCATCATACGGAATTGACCGCGCTCCCGCGGTCCGGCAGCTATACGCTGTATGACCTGACGGTTTCCCCCTTGACTTCGGGCTCCCACGATGCAAGCAAGGAGGCCAATTACTTGCGTGTTCCGGGAACACTTGTGGGGGAACAGAATTTCGCGGTCCTCGAAGTCAAAGGGCCCAGGAAAAACCGGGTCATGACGATGCGCATCTATGATGTTGATGGAAAGGAACTGTGGAGCCGGAGCATCAAGGCGAAGGAATTGCGCTGAGCATCATGGACGAGCGAAAAACCGGGCGGCTCGTATCCCGCGACGGAATTTATGGGATCGCCCAGGAGGGGAGCGCATTGAGATCAATTCCAAAAATGCCCAGCCCGATGAGATACATCATCCCGGTAACCAGCACGACACCGAACACGTTCAGATAGAA
>JAADGX010000261.1 GCA_013152135.1 Chlorobiota bacterium | reverse complement strand
GGCTCCGGCATCGATCCCGATCATCTCGCGTTCATCTTCGAACCTTTCTTCACGACCAGGAAAAACGGCCACGGGACCGGGCTCGGTTTATCGGTGAGCAATGGGATCATCCAGAAATTCGGCGGAGCCATCACCGTCGAAAGCACGCCCGGCCGGGGAAGCGCGTTTACCGTGACCCTGCCCGCCCGGCATCGAACTCCAATCATTGATTCGGGGATTCGGAAATGACCCACCACGTTCTCATCGTCGACGACGAAAAAGACATCCGCGAACCACTGGGCGAGTTCCTGGACGGCGAAGGCTTCCTCACTCTCCTTGCGGCTGACGCCAACGAAGCGATGGACAAGATGTTCGAATACCACGTCGATACGGTCATCAGCGACATTCGCCTGCCAGGCAAAAACGGCCTGGAACTGATGCGGGACATCCTGAACGAATACCCGGAGACCTCGTTCATCATCATGACGGCGTACGCCTCCGTGGATTCGGCGGTGGAAGCCCTCCGGGCCGGCGCGTTCGATTACATGGTGAAACCCGTGGATTTCAGCGAGCTCCTGCACCGCCTGAAGCGCATCATGGAGCACCGCGTCATGCTGCGGCAGAACATGCAATTTCGCAAGATGGTGCACGCCGAGGAAGGCTTTCACGAAATCATCGGCAACAGCCGCGCCATGAAGCAAGTCATCGAGAACATCAGGAAAGTGGCGGGATCGAACGGCAACGTCCTTCTCACCGGGGAAAGTGGAACGGGAAAAGAGCTGGTGGCGAAAGCCATCCATTTCAACAGCCCCAGGAAAAACAACGTGTTCCTGCCCGTCAACAGCAGCGCCATCAGCCCAAACCTTATCGAGAGCGAACTGTTCGGCCACAAGAAGGGTTCGTTCACCGACGCGGTGGAGGATCGCGAGGGCATGTTCCAGGCCGCGGACGGAGGCACGATCTTCCTTGACGAAATCGCCGAGATATCGATGCCCGTCCAGGCCAAGCTGCTGCGAGCCATAGAGGAAAAGGAAATCCGGCCGGTCGGCAGCGCCCACACGATCCAGGTGGACGTACGTATCATCGCGGCCACACACCGGAACCTCGAAGACATGATTCGTCGAGGCACGTTTCGCGAAGACTTGTTCTACCGCCTCAACGTCGTGGAAATCCATCTGCCCGGCCTCGACGAACGCCGGGAGGACATTCCCCTGCTCGTGCAGCATTTCATCAAGAAATTCAACCGCGAGATGCACCACTCGATTACCGGCGTGTCCAATTCCACCATGCAAGCATTGATGGCGCATCGGTGGAAAGGCGGCGTGCGCGAGCTGGAAAACATCATCGAGAGGGCCATGATTTTCTGCGACGGCGAAGTCATCACCATGGAAGACCTGCCACCGCAATTTCTTGCGCGCGCAAACATTTCCACCTTCACCGAGAATTTAAAGGAATCCCTCCGCGCCTACGAGCGCAGGCACATCATCTCCATCCTCGGGGCATATCCCGACAAGCGGGAAGCCGCCCGCGTCATGGGCATAGGTCTTTCCTCTCTTTACCGGAAAATCGAAGAGCACCGCATCACCCCCGGTGAAATATTCGGTCAAGAATGACTCTTTCCGGTGCTTCCCGAAGGTATCAACTCGCTCTCCTGGCGAAATAACGAACCTCCACAAAGAGCCCGCTTACGGAAATAGCACATATCGCCATCTCCCTTTCCTGGCGAAATATCCTGTTTTTCCCTTTTTTCTGGAAAAACGGGAATTTTAATCTTGACTTTTTTGTATAGTATATGTTACCTTGGTGTTCTGGTCAGTGGTTGACAGGGCCCGGATCGAGAGTGATATCCCGCGCCACGATCAAACGAGGAAAACGAAAAACATCAACCTGGAACCGAATCACTCATGACAGATGAATCCAAGACGATAGAAGAAATTACCAGCCAGGAATACAAGTACGGCTTCACGACGGATATCGAAACCGATTCCATACCCAAGGGCTTGAACGAGGACGTCGTTCGGCTTATTTCTTCCAAGAAGAACGAACCCGAATGGCTGACCGAGTGGCGGCTGAAGGCTTTCCGCCGGTGGCAGGAGATGAAAGAGCCGACGTGGGCCAACGTCCAGTACGATCCCATCGATTACCAGGAAATCATTTACTACTCCGCTCCCAGGCTTGACAAGGATCGCCCCAAGAGCCTCGACGACGTGGACCCGAAGCTTCTGGAGACGTACGAAAAACTCGGCATCCCCCTGAAGGAACGGGAAATCCTGGCAGGGGTGGCCGTGGACGCCGTTTTCGACAGCGTGTCGGTAGCGACCACCTTCAAGGAAAAGCTCTCGGAGCTGGGCATCATCTTTTGCTCGTTCTCCGAGGCGGTGCACAATCACCCGGACCTGGTGCGCAAGTACCTCGGTTCCGTAGTGCCGTACTCCGACAATTTCTTCGCCGCGCTTAATTCCGCCGTGTTCAGCGACGGGTCGTTCGTGTTCATTCCCAAGGGCGTGCGCTGTCCCATGGAGCTTTCGACCTACTTCCGCATCAACGCCGCCCAGACCGGCCAGTTCGAGCGGACGCTCATCGTTGCGGAGGAAGGCGCCTACGTCAGCTACCTCGAAGGGTGCACGGCTCCCATGCGGGACGAGAACCAGCTCCACGCCGCCGTGGTGGAACTGATCGCCCTCGACGACGCGGAAATAAAATACTCCACCGTCCAGAACTGGTACCCCGGCGACGAGGAAGGCCGGGGCGGTATCTACAACTTCGTGACCAAGCGCGGAAAATGCCTGGGCAGGAACAGCAAGATTTCCTGGACGCAAGTGGAAACCGGTTCGGCCATCACCTGGAAGTACCCGAGCTGCATCCTGCTGGGCGACAACTCGGTGGGCGAATTCTACTCGGTGGCCCTGACCAACAATTACCAGCAGGCGGACACCGGCACCAAGATGATCCACATCGGCAAGAACACGAAAAGCCTGATCATCTCGAAAGGCATCTCCGCCGGGCACGCCCAGAACTCCTACCGCGGCGCGGTGAAGATCATGAAAGGCGCCAGTGGCGCCCGCAATTTCTCCCAGTGCGATTCGCTCCTCATCGGGGACAAGTGCGGGGCCCA
>JAADGX010000330.1 GCA_013152135.1 Chlorobiota bacterium | reverse complement strand
TCAGGGGCAGAACGTCCTGTTGAGGACATTATGCTTACCCGTTTTGCTTGTTATCTTATTGCACAAAATGGTGATCCTAAAAAGGAAGCCATCGCGTTTGCCCAAAACTATTTTGCTGTTCAGACCCGCAAAGCCGAGATTATCGAACAACGTATAAATGACTGGGAACGCTTACAGGCCCGGCAGAAGTTGACGTTTTCAGAAAAAGAACTTTCCGACCTTATTTTCGAACGCACCGGCAACGAAAAAGATTTCGGTATTATTCGCAGCAGAGGCGATCAAGCGCTTTTCGGTCTCACCACGGGTCAAATGAAACAACGCTTGGGTGTAAAACCCAGCCGACCCCTTGCGGATTTCTTACCCACCATTACAATAAAGGCCAAGGATTTTGCAACAGAAATCACCATTTTCAATATCAGGGATAAAGATATTCGCAAAGGAAACCGAATTGCCTGGGAACATATCAGAAATAACAAGGCGGTTCGGAAATTGTTGCTTGAGCGCGGTATCCGTCCTGAAGAACTTCCACCAGCTGAAAATATTAAGAAACTGGAAAGAAGAGTCAAATCCGAAGATAAAAAGTTTATCCGGAATCCTGAAAAATTAAAAAACGATGAAAATAAAAACGATCGAAATAGCTAATTTTAAAGTGCTTTACGGCGCTTATTCTATTGAACTTGTCAATTCCGGTAAAAACTTGATGATTTACCTTCTTGAGTTCAAGAATCCAATGTAACACGCAGACGGACAAAATCCGTATTCTTTTGCACTGTGGCGTATACGATACGTATCCAGTAGAAAGAGAAAACATAGCGTCGGTTTGGCCTCGGGGCTGAAACAGAGCGGGGTCTCCCGGCTGCTCAGTCGTCATCGGAGCACTATTTAATGGGACATCCGGCGATATATCCACGGTGAGGACGGCTATTCAGCGGTAAAGGCACAAGAACGGTCCTTTGAGAAGATGATTTGATTATAAGCGCGGGCAACGCAGGCGCGTTGTGTTTGCTGGTGAAACGGAGCACGTGGTTTTTACCTTCTTTGTTGCACTGGAAATTTGAAACCGCCGATCAATAAAATTTATTTCATCAATAAGATATATACGCTACGCATAACCCTCATGAAAATAAAAAACTTCTACAATATGCAAGCTCTTGTCTTCTTTTTGACGGCTTCGATCGCCACCGCACAGGTGAACATCTCGGTGGATAGAAATATCCGTTACCAAGTAATTGACGGTTTTGGAGCGACAACGAGCCCGCTCGTGTATGGAACGAACGATTTTATCGCGGCATACAGGGACAGCGCAACAAAACTGTTATACAGAGATGTGAAGCTGAACATGGGAAACATCTCGTGCGGAACATTCGAGTCCCCGACGGGCTCGACAGGGCCATCCGTCAATGACAATGACGACCCGTTTCGGGAAAATCCGGGCGGTTTCAACTGGCAGTATGTTCAGAACCAGAAGACGAAAATCATTGATCGCGGTTCTCCGTATGGCTTTAATGACTGGTTTCCCGAACCTAAAATAACCACGAGGTGGGACTGGCCGGGCAAGTGGCTGCGCGAACTGAAAGCGCAGGATTATGACACCTATGTTAATGAATGTGCGGAGCACGTTGTCGCGGCCCTGAAGTATTTCCGGGATTCACTCGGCATCGTGCAATCCTACGTCATGCCTTTCAACGAAGCGCTGTCTGGCAACCGCGAACTGGCAGGCGGCACGTTCCACGAAGTCAGGGACATACTCATCGCAATAGGGCGGCGCATGGAGCAGGAAGGATTCAGGAATACTAAATTCCTGGTCGGCAATGAGGAAACGACGACTGCGAGTTACAACCTGCTCTCGTTTCTTCTGGCGGATACGTCGCTCATAAAATACGTGGGCGCGATAGGTTACCATTCCTACCCGTACGGTTCGCAGTATGCCAGTATCAACAACATCCTTGACAACCCGGGTCGGGGCCGTCCGGTGCAGGCGGAGATTGAGATCAGGCGGAGACTGTACAATCTGGCCCGGCAATACGGAGTGAAGCTGTGGATGACCGAGGTGTCGAACGGCTGGATAGGAGGAGCGGGAGGGAATTTACCCATCGACAGTATTTTTTCGATGTTGCAGGTGAGGGCCAGGGCAATACACATACATGATGAATTCAAGTATGCCGGCGCCAACGCGTATTTCGGCATGAATGCCTTGTGGGATTACAGTTCCCATGTCAACCATTTCGGGACAGGATCGGGGTTTTACAAGGAGGATGGGACGTTTGTGCTGATCGATCAGCGGGATGGGGGAATCAATCTCACGGGCATGGCGCGCGCGGTGGGGCATTACTCCCGATGGATTACACCGGGAGGAACCCGGCGCATCGGGGCCTCTTCCGATGATTCACTGGTCATGGTAACTTCCATGATTGACACGGTTGCCAACCGGACCGTCCTGGTGGTGATCAATAACAAACGTTCCGAGCAAACGGTAATCGTCGACCTCAAGAACCAGGTCATCAGTAACAGGATTACGGGTGAAGTATCGTACGGCATGGCGAGGTGGCAGCCAATAGCGCCATTTACCGCTTCAACTTCCAGTACCTTTTCGTATGTGTTGCCGGGCGAGAGCGTTGCCACGTTTGTTATCCCGACCGGGACGATCTCAGGGGTTCAAAATATTTCCGCCAAAAGCGCTTTCACGGTAATCTATCCAAATCCGGCCGGCAGGTACTTCTCCTTTGACCTTTCCGGCAAGAGGCAACGTGAAAAGCTGGACGTGCGTATCGTTGACATCAAGGGATCGGTCGTTCTTCATGCGGAATACACGGCGCCATCGGATCGTATTACAAGAGTTCTCGATATCGGTGAGCTTCCAAATGGAATATATAACGTGATCTTCAGCACGGAAAGCGCGGTGCAAACGCATAAACTGGTCATACGTAAATAAGCACATGTGGGTTGATAGGTGAATGGGTATATTTAACGTAGCCCTGAGCGAAGTCGAAGGGAGCGAAGTCGAAGGGAGCGAAGTCGAAGGGAGCGAAGTCGAAGGGAGCGAAGTCGAAGGGTCTTATTGGCATACACAAAAGGGATTCTTCGTCGCTCCGCTCCTC
>JAADGX010000238.1 GCA_013152135.1 Chlorobiota bacterium | reverse complement strand
TTAACCGTTCCAATCGGCAAATCCAGGATGGCGCTGATTTCTTCGTACGCGAGTTCCTGGATGTCCCGCATGATGACGGCTTCCCGAAACGCCGGAGGAAGTTGCAGGAGGGCTTGCTGAACGCGTTCGTATTTCATGGAGGCATCGGTTCTTCGATCGGGCAAGGGGCCTGAATCCGGCAGCGGTAACTGGTAGTCCTCGTCCTTGTTTTTCCCTCCGCGTTGCGTCAGGGATATCTTCCCCCTGCGGCTTCGTCTGCGAAGCTCCGACTTGGCCAGGTTTCCGGCGATGGTATAAACCCAGGTCGAGAATTTCGCGATGGTTTTGTACAAGTCTTTCTTGATATACACCCGGAGAAATGTTTCCTGGAGAATATCCTTGGCGTCGTCCATGCTCCCCACGAAACGATACACAAAGTTCATCAGCCTGTCCTTGTATCGTCCAACCAGTATCAGATACGCGTCTTCATTGTCGTCCTGGAATGCCAGCATCAACTCTTCGTCCGTCCAGTCGTCCAGGTTCACCGACCGTTCGGCGGCCGGTCTGACTTGAACGACGCCGGGCTCGCGAGGTTCCTGACTTTGTCCTTTTTTTGCTTCGGGGTGTCCCAATTTGATAACGGCTACGTGGTAGTGATCTGGTAAATCAGGCGCGTGAGCAGCATACGTTCATCTGTTTTGCGCGATTTCAATTCGTAATCAGCTTCGAAAAGATAGTTAAAAATTCTGGAAAATTGCTCCCTTGTGTATTGTCGTGCCTGTCCCGAGTATTTCCGGAAAAGCCAGTCCTCGAGGAAAGAGTCGTCGGCGCCGCGGCGCCTGCTCAGGACGTCGTGGATGTTCCACAGCCGGATGTAGTGGTTGACAAGGGTGGAGACGAGCTGGGTGGCATTGCTTTCGTTCGTTTCGAGCAATCGGTAGCTGATTTCGAGGGCGCGTGGGATGTTACGCACGGCCGTGGCCTCAGGGAGATCCCAGATACTGAAAAGCATGGAGGCGCCCGTCAACTTTCGTACGAGAGATTCATCGATTTCTCTTAGGTCGTCCGCAGCGGTGCAAATTTTTTCAATTTCGTTCGTCAGCGAGCGGGCGGATAATCCCTTGAGCTCCCGGAGCCGGAGGGATGCATCCGGTGTGACGTGTTTCCCGTGACGCGCGAATTCATCGGCAATGAACTTGTACACCGTTCGTTCCGTAAGGGAACTAACCTTGATCAGAGCTCCCGACCGGTCGAGTTTGCTTACTATCGTGGAGGCCTTCTTCCCCAAGCTTTTTTTCTTTTCAGAAACTGTTTCGATAAGAACCAACGAGGTCGTAGGAGAAGGCGAATTGAGATAACTCGGAAACGGATCCGTTATGATGACGGATTCGGCCTTGTGCACGACGAGAACTTTCCGCTCGGCGGACAGGGGATAGGCATTGGCGGCATCGACGATGGAGAGGGCTTTGAGATCGGGGCCGTCCACAACCATGTAGTCAAAGGGATCGGGTTCGGCGCCCATGATGCTCTGCACGATTTCCCGTACGACCTTGTCGATCAAGAAATCATCCTGCCCGCGCAGATAGTACACGGGCAGGAAATTCTTCTTGGCTAATGACCGGCGTAGTTCGGTCAGGGTCATGCGATGAGTTACTTGACTGTGCGTTTCTCGATAGTGACGGATTCCATGATGACCGGCTTCCGGGGGTTGTCGCGCTGGTCGCGTGGTACGTTGGCGATTTTATCGACAACGTCCATCCCCTCGATAACTCGTCCGAAAACGGTGTACTGGCCATCCAACCAGTTGCAGTCACCGACGCAAATGTAGAACTGGCTGCCGCTGGATTCACGTTTGGGATTGACGGTGTCGCCGAGCCGGGCGGCTGCCACGGCGCCGCGGCCGTGTTTTGCCTTGATCTCGGCGGGGATGGTATAACCGGGACCGCCCGTTCCGTCATTAGAAGGGTCGTTGTCCTTGGAAAGTGGATCGCCTCCCTGGATCATGAAGCCGGGAATTACCCGGTGGAACTTGAGGCCGTTGTAGAATCCCTTTTTCGCCAGCTTGATGAAGTTCTTCATGTGATTCGGGGCGCTGTCGGGCAGGAACTTGAAGACGATGGTGCCCATGTTGGTTTTGATAACGGCCACGTCCTGTTTCTTTCCCGATGTCTTTTTTGCACTGTCTTGAGCGCTCGCAAAAGAGACCAGAAAGAAAGCGACGAATATCAGCAATGCAAATGATCGTGTGTTCATGATATTCCTTTGTTACTGGTTTGATGAAGATTTCAAGTATACGCGTGTCATGTAGATGTCTTCCTTCGGTCGGCCGTCGGTTGGCGCAAAAACCGGCTCGATCTCCACGGATGCGATTGCGTCTATGACGTCCATGCCCGCGATGACCCTGCCGAAGATCGTGTAGTTGTGGGGCAGGGCGTTATCCCTGAGCATGATGAAAAACTGGCTGGTGTTGGTGTTAGGTCCGCTGTTGGCCATGGCGACCGTTCCCCGCACGTATCCCCTTTGATAGGATGGGGTATCGGGATTCAACTCGTCCTCGAATGTTTTTCCATAAATGCTCGTACCTCCAGCGCCCGTTCCCGTGGGATCGCCTGCCTGGATAATGAAACCCTTGGCGACGCGATGAACGAGCACGCTGTCGTAATATCCGCGCTTGGTGAGTTCGATAAAGTTCTTGACGGTTTTGGGCGCGTCTTCGGGAAACAGCTCGATTTCAAAGACGCCCTTGCTGGTTTCGACAACGACGATGGGATTCATTGATTGCTCCGGTGTCTGGGCGAAGGATGCGATTGCGGACAGCCCGCACAACATGAAGGCAAGTATGGTCAGATTTCTTCTTGGCATGGTCAGTTTCATGGCTGAATGGTTCCGCTTAGTACCAGAATCAAAATCAGTATTCCAAGTATAATACGATACCAGATGAAAAGAAATGTCTTATGCGTTCTCAAGAAACGGAGCAGAAAAGCAATGGCGGCATACCCGACGATGCCCGCGAGGGCGGTGGAAACGATAAGCGCCATCGTGTTGTCGAAGGTAAGTGTCTCGCGGATGGAGATGAGTTCGAACACTCCGCTGGCAAAAAGGGGATGCTGAGAAGAAACGAAAAGCGGGCGGCCGCTTCACGCGTCAAGCCGATGAACATGCCTGCCGTGATCGTCGTCCCCGAACGGGATGCTCAGGGAATCAACGCCAACGCCTGGGCCCAACCGATGATCTGCGTGTCTTTGAGGTCCATGCCTTCGATGCCCCGCCGAAACGAGGAAACCTTCTCTGCGACCCACATCACGACGGCGAGAAGGATGAGGCTCGAGGAGATGACATAGAGGGAGCGGAATGAAGTCTCGATATGCTCCTTGAACAGGAGGCCGCACACCCCGATGGGGATTGTACCAAGGATGATCATCCATGCCATCTTGCTGTCCGGGTGACTGAAAGGCCGAAAAGGAATGATGGATCGCAGGAATGCCTTCGTCAATCGCAGAATGTCGCTGGAAAAATACACGAGGACCGCGATCAACGTACCGATTTGAGTCACGGCGGTGAACGCGGCGCCAGGGTCTTCCCAGCCGAACAAAGCGGGAACGATGCGCAAATGCGCCGTGCTGCTGATGGGCAGGAATTCCGTCAAACCCTGCACAATGCCCAAAAGAGCGGCCTGCAACAGGTTCATGTTTCCGAGGATCCTGTCAAAGGATAGGGTGGGTCGTGGACAAGCACGGATGTTTTCTTGTTCAGGCTTTCCAATATCTTGAAGGTTGTTCGCGAAGTAATGAAGAGGTCTTGAACGGGGATGATCTCACGGCGCCTTTCCCTGATGGCGTTGATGAACGCCTGGATTTCTGCCTTATGTCCCTTGTCTCCTTTTCCGCGTTTTTTCGTTTGCTTCATGTCACGGGCGAGCACGAGGGAAGAGAAGTTGTTCATGATTGCCGAAGAGTTTCCGCCACTCATCGTAATAGTCTCTTTCGGCATGGAGCGGTCGTTGTTGGCTACATATGATATCGTGGCGACAGAGCCGCCGCTCATGCGCATCACAACCCCAATGTTGTCGTACGGTGTGACGGTAGTAGTTTCCGTTGCAATGCATTCCGCGTGCAATCGCTCCGGTGCTTCATCGGTAAGAAAAGAGATAGTGTCAATGAAATGGCACACTTCGCCCACGATGCGGCCTCCACCTTCGACCGGGTCCTGTGTCCAGTGATCTTTCGGGATAAACCCCGCGTTCACCTGGTA
>JAADGX010000147.1 GCA_013152135.1 Chlorobiota bacterium | reverse complement strand
GAATTGAATACAGCGTAATTTCATAGAAAGACAAGGAGCAGGATCATGAACCAGATTTCACTTATCGAAGCTTCCCAGATGCGCAGCGACCTTCCGCATTTCCGCCCCGGCGACGTCATCCGGGTGCACGTGCGCGTGATCGAGGGAGAAAAGGAGCGCATTCAGCAGTTCGAAGGCACCGTTCTTTCCATCCGGGGAGAGGGGCTGAAGAAGACCTTCACCGTGCGCAAGATTTCCCACGGTGTGGGCGTGGAGCGAATCTTTCCCTACCATTCGCCGCGGATCGCCAAGATCCAGGTGGTGCGCGAAGGCAAGGTGCGCCGGGCAAAGCTGTTTTACCTGCGCGGACTGGCCGCCAAGGCCGTTCGCCAGAAGACGACTTGATCCGTGCCCCGTATTTTTGCTTACGAATCACTCACGACGCTCCCCCTGTTGCACGGGCTGGAGCGTCGCCTGTCTGAAGCCGGTTCGGATATCGTCTTCGATCGTAAAACCCAGGTGGACTGGATGCTGGCCGAGATCCAGGGCGACGCGGCGCTCGGTTCTCCCCTGGCCTATGCCAAGCGACAGCCGGAGATCGTGCTGCTTCCCGGACGGGCGGTCGTGCACCGGGCCGGGGCCGGGTGGATACGGCTGGTCTTCAGGCAGAACCTCTACGACATTTCCACCGTGGCCTATCACCGCGAGCGGGAGTGGGAGCGCCTGCTGGCGGAGATCATCCTCCGGGAGAGCTACGGGTTCACCCCGAAATACATTCAGACGGAAGCCGGCATCGACGCGGCTCTGGAGAGGACGGACGCGGTGCTGGTAGCGGGCGAGAAAGCACTGCGGAGCCTGGAAACCCACCCGTCGGCGTTGGACCTGGTCGAAGACTGGATCGGACTTACCGACCTGCCGTTCGTGGAAGCGGTGTGGGCGGGGTGGGAACACCGGGTGAATACGGAACTGGTCGACCTTGTTACCGGCCTCGATCCGGACACGCAAGCGCTGGACGATGTACTCAAAGAAAAGGGCTTGCCCGTTGAAGCGACGCGCGTCCTGTCCTACCGTTTCGACGACGATGCGAAAGACGGCGTGGAAGCCGTGTTTCGGATGCTCTTCTACTACGGCTTGCATCGTGACGTACCGGAGCTACAGTTCTGGGAAGGGTGATTTTCGAATTTCAAATTTGAAAATACTCCTCTCCGGGAAGTATGTCGCCTTTCGGCAATCCATCAAATCGTCAAGAGAGGGCGTGAAAAAAGAATCCCTGAACCTGCCTGTCATCGAAAATTATTCATATATTATCTGCCGTATATCATAACAGCTTGACCTGAATCGAGTGGTTTGATGGAATGCCGGTTTTGGAAGCGCCTTTAAGTTGGTGAAGCTTGACAACAGCATTTATTCATTTACGTCCGGGGAGAAGTAACATGAAAAGAAAAACCGCACCAATCGTCATGTCCCTCTTCATCATACTGTGCTTTCCGGCTCCATCGATCCAGGCATCCGGCGGGGGCGCAGGTTTTGAAAAGAATACGGCCGTGATAGTGAAAACCGTGGGCGAAGAGGTTGCGCTCGTTCTTACCGCCCGCGACCGCAACGGCAACGTCATCCGGGGTTGGAACACGAACGGCGTGGATATCATCCTCACCGCGAGGGGAAGCGCCGCGAACACGGATGCGAACCCGCTCACCGTTGCGGAAATTCATGACGCAAATCACCAGGCTCTTCCCTCGACGGGTCCGGACACCTGGACACTTCCGAAGGAAAAATTCATCGACGGCGTGTGCGCGCTTTTCTTCATGACCACGGGTGCGGATTCCATGATCACGATTGAAGCCACGCCGGGCGCGCCGTTCGGAAACAACATCTCGGAACCGATGACGTTTGTACCCGCGGCGGTGGAGAACTTGCTCGTGGAATTGATTCCCCACAAGCAGCCGGACACGGTGTTCGTGATGAGACGATACGAGCTCCTGGTGACGCCGCGCGACCGGTACGGAAACCCCAACCCGGACGAGGAAGTGCCGGCTTCCTTCACCGCCCGCTACCCCGGAGAGTTTACGAACACGGGCCAGGGTTCGGCGGGAATCTTCGAGGGTATTTCCTTTATCAAGGGTACGGTCAATTACTTCCTTTCCTCGACGACCGCCCGGCCGGATCAGGAGATCATTGTTTTCAAGGCCGACGATCCGGGTGTGAGAGGATCAACAGGTATTTTTTCCATCCGCGACCATCCGCCTCATCCTTTCAGACTGATCAAGCCTGTCGATGGGGATAACATGAGGATGGATTACGCATCACAAGTATTTGAATTTTCCTGGGAAAAGCCTCTACCGCCGGACCCGTTTACGAACGTGAGAATTGGAGGAGATTACTTCACCGACTCGGTTACGTACAAGGTCGTGTTCAGCAACATGGAGGGTTCGCCCATCCTCTCGTTCGCCTCGAACGATGCCGGTAAGGAAAACAGGTTGACCATGACCGCCGCTCAACTTTTAGGAATGCGGTATGTCGCGGGTGTTCCTGGTAACTACCACGATGGAGATTTCCTGTGGCACGTGGAGGCCACGGATGGCTTGTACGTCACCAGGTCCAGCGAGCAATGGAAGGTTAATATTTACATTGAGTTCCTTGATGTTTCGATATTGCCCGTGCCGGCAGAGTTCACTCTGGATCAGATTTATCCTAATCCATTCACGTCGTCAACCAGCATCAGCTTTTCCCTCGAAGCAACCTCCCGCGTGACAATAAGAATCCTGGATATGTTCGGGCGGGAAGTCGCGACACTCGCGGGGGAGAAGTACGAGAAAGGCGCTCATGTGATACCATTCAATGCACGGAACCTGGTTCCCGGGTTCTACATTTGCCGGCTTGAGGTGGGGAAGAGGAGCGCTTTCAGGAAGATGGTATTGGTAAGGTAAGAGCGTATGTGCGTTGTTGGATTATTGAGCGAAGACGGAAGACTAATTGTCAGAAGAGTAATCTGTATTTACGCGATGAACTGAAAAAAATGTTGATGAACTTTTCAAACTGCGATCGCTGTATTGCCTGGGTAGTTGCAGTCGTTTTGGCGGCTCTTATGATTTGTTCTACAGCTTGGTATGAAATGGATGCCCCTTCTAATAGCTATGATCGTGAAGGGG
>JAADGX010000335.1 GCA_013152135.1 Chlorobiota bacterium | reverse complement strand
ATTTCCATCGCCGCGCTCTCGCTTGGAAATGCGCAGGGGGCATACGAAGCCGCGCTCGCGTATTCAAAACAGCGCGAACAATTCGGAAGGCCGATTTCTTCCTTCCAGGCGATCCAGTTCAAACTGGCGGACATGGCGATGGAAATTGAAGCGGCGCGACTCATGACGTATAAAGCCGCGGTGATGAAAGATGCCGGCGAAAAAGTCACGCGCATGAGCGCCATGGCGAAGTGTTATGCCAGCGAGGTGGCGACGCGGGTTACAAGTGAAGCCATCCAGATCCTCGGTGGATACGGCTTTACGAAAGATTATCCGGTGGAGAAATTCTACCGCGATGTGAAACTCAATACCATCGGTGAAGGCACGTCGGAAATTCAGCGCCTTGTTATTGCGCGAAGCTTGCTCCGGGAATGAGACAATTCCAGGTTACCGTGGTCAAAGGTATTGACGGCTACGAGGCATCTGTCCCGAGCATCAAGGAATGCGCGGCGTGGGCCGAGACGGAACAGGAGGCGCTTGAACGCATGATGGAGCGATTGGCGTTTTTCCTGTCGTTGCCGCCGGGATTCAAGCACGAGTTCGATCGCAGTCGTTCGGAGAGAAATACGGTTTTTTACACGCTGATAATTCGTTCCTGAAGTAACAGGTGAGTCCTATGAAGAGATTGTTTCTCTCGACCCTGGTTTTGGTATTTCTCGCATCCGTCCAGTACGGGCGTTCGCAGGATATCTCCATGAAACCATTGCTCGAAGCTCCCGGCGAGGTGCGAGCGAGCAAAGCCTTTCAGCGAGAACTGTGGTTTTATTCCCAGCGCGCCTGGCCGGACGACCGGATTCCTGCTGATGCCATCGAGCGCGTGGCGGAATTGCGAAAGACCGCTTCGTTTCAGAAACCCGCTTCGTCCCCGTACAGCTATTCACCGTGGAGGTCGATCGGTCCTTCCCCCGGGAGATACGGCACGTGGGGCAACATCAGTTCGCGTATCCCCGCCATTGCGGTCGATCCGAATCATCCCGGTCGGCTGTACATCGGGGCCGCGAACGGCGGCGTCTGGCGCAGCGACGACGATGGCGCGCACTGGACTCCTCTGACCGACCACGAGGTCAGCACCGCCATGGGTGCTATCGCCATCGATCCGGACAACAGCGACGTCATTTACGCGGCTACCGGTGAAGCGACGTACAGCGGGTCTTCGTATGGCGGCATGGGGATATTGAAATCCACCAATGGCGGGCAAACGTGGACGTGGCTGCGAAACGGACTCCCGCTGGGCGCGGTCATCTCGCGTATCCGCATTCGTCCATCCAACCACGATGAAATCATCACTGCGCACGGGAACAGCGGCATCTACCTGTCCACGGATGCGGGCAACTCGTGGAGGCGCATGTATGGACCGCGTACCGACGATATTTTTTACCATCCGCTGGATGACAACATCCTGATTGCATCGGGACCAGGCGGCATCATTCGGTCCACGGACGCGGGAAGAACGTGGCGGAAATTCGGCACCGGGGTGCCGAACGCGAAACGTACGCACGTCGATATCTGCCGCCGCCGGCCGGACGTGCTCTACGCGTCGACATACGGCGAGCCGAAGGGCGCCAAGGTCAAGGTGTACAAGTCGAACGATGGCGGCATGACGTGGGTTCAAAAAGGAGACTCGGTGAATTTCAAGGGGAACCAGGCCTGGTACGATTTCTACGTCCGCGCGCATCCGGTCGACCCCGATATTGCCTTTGTGGGTACCATCGAGATTTTTCGGACGACGGACGGTGGAGAAACCTGGCAGGAACTCTCGCGGGGATACTCCGGCGGCCCGGTGCACGTGGATCAGCATTTCCTCGAATTTCATCCCGACAACCCGAGCGTTATTTACGTCGGCAACGACGGGGGCATTTACGCGTCGAGCAACCTGGGCGAGAGCTGGCGCAACCTGAATCGCGGCTTGACCCTCACCCAGTTCTATCGCATAGCGGCCGATCCCCAGGACCCCGATCACGTGCTCGGGGGCACACAGGATAACGGAACGCAGCAAACGTTCGGCGACGTCGTCTGGGGCGGCGCTTTTGGCGGCGACGGGGGAGAAGTCGCGTTCAGCAAGACCGATTCCAAGTTGATACTGGGGGAAACACAGAACGGCGGCGTGATGCGTTCCACCGACGGCGGCTTTTCCTGGAAGGCCGCGCGCTCCGGTTTTACGAAGAGCGAGAAAGCGGCCTGGGTCGCGCCCATCATTCCCGCGCCCCGTGGCGGAAGCAAGTTCTACCATGGACGGGTAAGCCTGTACGTGACGAACAACGCGGGCACGCTCTGGAAGAACGTGGCGGACAGCGTGTTCGGGAAAAACGTCATCCACGAAATGGCGATCTCTTCCGATGAAAAGTTCTGGTACGTGACCAACAACCGCACGGTAAAACTTTCGGTAGATGAGGGACGGACGTGGATGCTGATTTCGCAGGGCCTGCCCAACCGAAAGATTACAAGCATCTACACGCATCCCGATTCCGGAAAAGTCGTTTTCGTCACCTTGTCCGGTTTCGGCGGAGAGAAAGTCTGGAGAACGGCGTACAAGGGAACGGGGTGGTTCAGCGTGAGCGGCAACTTGCCGCAGGTGCCGGCCAACGATATCGTCCTGGATCCCGACGATCCCGACCGTCACTGGTACGTGGCTACTGATATCGGCGTGTTCGTTACCGAGAACGCGGGAAAAACCTGGGCGGAGTTGAGCACCGGCCTTCCCAACACGGTGGTACTGCACCTCGATTACAACCGGAGCGGCAAGCTTTTGCGCGCCGGAACGCACGGACGTGGCGTGTGGGAAATGGCGGTCCTGTACCGCCGCGTTCTTCCTCCGGGGAATCCCGTTGCGCGCGCCGAGGCGCGGCGCGCGATCATCTCGTGGGACCCGAGTCCTACGCACGGCGTCGTGAATTACTCCGTCTATCGCGGGACAAAAACCGGCCTGGGCCGGCACGTGGCAAACGTCGGAACGAACACGGCGTTCATCAACAACGGGCTGCAAAACGACGTCACGTACTATTACCGGATCCGGGCGGTGACGTGGGACGACAGCAGCGAATTCACGCCGGAAGTCTCGGCAACACCGTACATATGGCAAGGATGCCTAGGCA
>JAADGX010000033.1 GCA_013152135.1 Chlorobiota bacterium | reverse complement strand
GCCTGGACAAGTTTTTGCGTCGAGTCGGTGTCGATGGCGCGGGCCACGATGCGGATGCCGGGATTGAGGTGCCGCGCGGACAGGATGGTATAGACGTTGTCCGCGTTGCTGGGCAGCGTCGCGACGATGGTCCTCGCCCGCCCGATGCCCGCCCGCTTCAGCGCGTCGTCGTCGGACGCGTTGCCGAGCACGTACATCATTCCCTCGCGATCGAGATCACCGGCCAGCTCCTGGTTGTGTTCCACGACGACGAACGGGAGCGCGCGTTTTTTCAGCGCGGCCGCCACTCTCTTCCCGATCCGCCCGTACCCGCAGATGATGACGTGGCCGGACAACTTTGCGATTTTCTTTTCCATGAGCTTCGCCCGAAATAGAATGGTGTCAATGATATAATCGACCGCCTGCGTCACGGTGAACGCCACCGTGCCGATGCCCGCGACGATCAGGAAGATGGTAAACACTTTCCCCGCGTCGTGCAGCGGGCGCACCTCGGAATAGCCGACGGTGGCCAGCGTGATCACCGTCATGAACAGCGCGTCGATGACCGCGTATCCCTCGATGACGACGTAGCCCGCCGTGCCGATCAGGAACAGCGCCGCCATCAGCCCCAACGCGATCTGGAGCTTCTTGAGGGAAGTCATAGTCGATGTTTTTCCTCGAAAGGTGGAAGACCGGTTACAGCGTCGTGCCGACGGAGATGAAATGGAGCGACCGGCCGGACCCGCCCCACGAAGAGAAGGCGTAGTCGACCCGGAAGTCGCTGACGAGAATACCGAGGCCGAAGGAAAATCCCCCGAGGCCGGAAGTGTTCGCGAGTTTCAGATCCTCCCGGCGCTGGTTGTTGTAGCCGATGCGCGCAAGCAGAACGGAACTCAGCGTAAACTCGCCACCGACGGAGAAATTACTGAAATGCTGGAAGAAATTGTCCTGCGTTTCGGTCAGCCGGTGGAAGTTCAGGCTCAGGTTCAACGGCAAGTGTTCCAGTTTCTTCGAGACGCCGATTTTCACGTCGAGGGGAAGCGACAGCGAGGTGGGGCCGTACGTGCTCAGCACGGCTCCGGCGTTCAGCACGCTCGCGCCCACGGCCATCTTGTAGTCCGGGAGCAGGTACAACACCCCCGCGTCGAGGGCCAGGGCCGTCGAGCTGGCGTCGGCGATGCCGGAGTAGATGAATTTCACCGAGCCGCCGAAGTGGAGGTTCTCGCGTGAATTCGCGTACGTGGCGGTGAGGGCAAGATCGCCCGCGGAGAAATCGGAGGCCGGGTTGCCGAGTATATCCGTGCCTTCGAACGTGCCGTAGTTCAGGTAGCGTACTCCCCCGCCGATCCAGCCGATGCCTTCCACGTTCTGGCCGTACAAGGCGTACCCCGCGTTCACGTCGAGCACGTGCTTCAGGAATCCCACCGACCCCGATGGCTTTTCCAGCGTACTGATCCCGGCGGGGTTGTAAAACATGACCGCGGGATCATCCGTCATGGTGACAAACGTGTTGCCCATGCCCGCGGCCCTCGCGTTCATTTCGAGCAGCAGGAACCCGTAGGTCGGTTCCTCGCTTTGCGCCCGAAGGGCGACGGCAAAAAGGATGAGGGAAAGAGAGTAAAGAAGGGATTTCCGGAGATTCAGCATAGATATAGTTTTAATGGTTTGCGATACCACGAATGAATGTAGGAAGAACCCCGCCACCGTGCAAGACCAAAACCGCTCCTTCAGCGGCGCATTGGTCATGATTTTGTTTTCGATTTCCACTTTCCTAATTTGCAATATACGCGAGCATCGAAATATACTCGTGCGCGCCGGCACATTCAGCAACTCTTAAGGAAAAAATCATGCAGAAAATCAAATCAGGCGATACCGTACGGATTCATTACACCGGGCGCACGGATGACGGGGTGGAATTCGATTCCTCCGCCGGTAAAGAGCCCCTGGAGTTTACCGTTGGCGAGGGCGAAATCATCCCGGGCCTTGAAAAAGGGGTCCTGGACATGGAGCTTGGAGAAAAGAAGACCATCACCGTCCCCGCCGACGATGCGTACGGGATGTACAACGAGGAACTGCGCATACCCGTCGCGCGGGAACTCCTTCCTCCCGATCTCGATCCGTTTATCGGGCTGGAGCTCGTCATGAACATGCAGGACGGCAGCACGTTTCCCGTCCGGGTCGTGGAAGTGAAAGACGCGTCCATCACCGTTGACGCCAACCATCCCCTGGCAGGCGAAAACCTGACGTTCGACCTCGAGGTCGTCGACATTATCACACCCGCGTAATCATCACGCGCCGGAAGCCTCCCGGCGCGCTTTTTATAACCCCAACCGTTCATTTTTTCTCTTCGTTGGCGTCGTTCGCTTCCTCTACGCGAGGAAGTGAACGCACCGCCAGCGCGTACTCTTCCACGAGGCGCCGCACGACCTCGGCGGCGGGGAGTATTTCCCTGATCAGCGCAACGCCCTGCCCCGCTTCGAACATCCCTTCCTCCCAGTCGCCTTCGAAAATCCCCTTCCGCTCTCTCTTGCTTCCAAGCAACGCCGCCTGTTCCTCGCGGGTCGCGCCCGCAAGCTCCGCCTCGCGCGCTTTCAACGCAAAAGGATTTTTCAGCATCCGCACCGGCGTGACGCTCTTCAACGTGAGAATCGTGTCGCCTCCGCGCGCTTCCACCACTCGCCGCTTGTACTCTTCGGACGCCGAGGATTCGAGCGTGGCCGCGAAGCGCGTCCCGATTTGCGCGCCTTCCGCGCCGAGGGCGAAGACCGCCGCCATCCCCCGGCCGTCCGCGATGCCGCCCGCCGCTATCACCGGTATATCGAGCGCGTCGACGATTTCCGGGACCAGGCACATGGTCGTGACCTCGTCCACCCCGTCGTGGCCGCCGGCCTCGAAACCTTCCGCCACCACGACGTCGCAGCCCGCGTCCCTGGCTTTCAGCGCGAACTTGAGCGCGGGCACGACGTGGGCCACGACGCACCCCGCGTCGCGGAAACGCTTCGCGAACCTGCCCGGGTGCCCGGCGGAGGTGAAAACGATCCGCACCCCCTCGTCGAGTATGACGTCAACAAGCTCCTCGACGTCCGCCCGCATGAGAGGCAGGTTGACACCGAACGGCTGTTTCGTCTCGGCGCGGCAGTCGCGAATATGCCGGCGGAGCA
>JAADGX010000108.1 GCA_013152135.1 Chlorobiota bacterium | reverse complement strand
TGAGGTACTTGCCGTTTGCCCATGCATCCGTTTTCAATGCCATCGGCACAAGGGGGACGCCGGCATTTTTCGCCAGCTTGATGCCCAGCGTATTGAAGTCGTCCGGCGTGAAATCATTCGTCCGCGTTGTTTGGGGAAACACGATGATCGAGACACCGTCCTTTAAACGCCGGTCACCCTCCCGCAGCACCGTGACGAGATCTTCGCGCGGGTTATCCCGGTTGACGACAATCGGATTGCGCGAACGCATGATGTGACGAAACACCGGGTAATCGATAAGACTTTGCTTGACGATGAACGTGACAGGTTTCACTGGTTGGATGACACATGGCAGCACAAATGTCTCCAGCGTGCTCATGTGATTGCCGACGAATACGGCCGGTCCCTCGAATGAACGAAAATTGTCCATGCCGGTGATCGTAAAACGACAGCCGACATATTCGAGCGCATCCATAATACGCTGGCTCATCTCCACCCATACTTCGTCCGTGTACTTCCCGCGCTTGGCCAACCTGCTGGAGCGAAGCACCGTCGCCATCATGCGGCAGTAAAACGCGAGCGTTGGATTGCCGAAGCGTAGCCGCTTGCGATGGGGAGAAGTCGTGTATGTATCCCGGGCTGCTATCATGTGCCACTCACGCAATGAAAGATAAGACGAAAAAACAAACCGGGGAAAACCCTCCTCGCGGACAAAACGCGTTCGTTCTTCCCGCTTACGGAAACAAATACCATCACGACCTGGTCGCGGTGTAGATGAAGACAACCCCACCGTGCAGCCGCTTGACTTCCGTGACTTGTAATCCCGCAGAATTCATCAAGCCTGCAAACGCATCTCCGCAGGGAAAAGCAGCGGAGGAGCGCACCAGGTACCGGTATGCCGCCCGGTCGCCCGTCAACAATCCCCCAAGGAAAGGCATCCAGACCCGCGCATACAAGTCGAACAGCGCTCCCGCTATTCCGGTCGGCCGTCCAAATTCCACCACGACGATAGATCCGGACGGCCGGAGGACGCGCTTCATCTCCCGCAAGGTGGCTAGCGGATCATCCACATTCCTGATTCCAAAGGCGATGGAAATGACGTCGAAGCTTTCGTCGCGGTATGGCAGTCTCTGCGCGTCGGCGGCCTGGAGCGCGACCCCGGCTTTCATGACCTTGGCCCGCGCCCTGCGCAACATCGCCAGGGAGAAATCCGACGCCCAGACTTCCCCATCCACTGTTACGCTCTCGACAAGAGCGAGAGCCAGGTCGCCGGTTCCCGTGGCAAGGTCGAGGGCTCGATGCCCGGCTCGTACCCCGGAAGCGCGTACCGCAAGACGCCTCCATCTGTGGTGAAGACCCAGCGACAGCCAGGCGTTCGCCTTGTCATATCCTGGGGAAATGCGCGCGAACATTGTTCGGATCTGTTCAGACATGAAAATGCCAACCTTTATTTACGGGGAAAACGGGAATGGAAAAGATCGTGTTCATTGTTTCCGATAACCGGAAGATACAACCGCGGCATTCCATATGTACTTTGTATCTCCCCGGCTCTTGCGTAAGTTTGGAAATGTTGGGAAATAATGAAAAAGAAATCATGCATACAATAACCGTAATACCTGGAGACGGAATCGGTCCGTCCATCGTCGAAGCTGCCAAACAGGTCGTGGAAGCCTCAGGCGTGGATGTGCGATGGGAGGAATCCCTGGCAGGCATCCCGGCCATCGAGCAATTCGGCGCCCCCCTTCCCCATGAAACCATCGACGACATCGCCCGGAACAAGGTGGCGTTGAAAGGCCCCATCACGACGCCGGTGGGAGCCGGTTTCCGCAGTATCAACGTGGCTTTGCGGAAGGAATTCGATTTGTACGTCAACCTGAGGCACGCCCGGTCGTTCGAAGGCGTCCGCAGCCTCTATCATAACCTGGACATGGTGATCGTGCGGGAAAACACGGAAGGCTTGTATTCGGGCATCGAGCACTACATCGATGCCCACAAGAGCGCTGCCGAGACCATCGGCATCGTCACCCGCGCAGGCTCCAAACGGATCATCAAAGCCGCGTTCGAATTCGCCCGCACGCACGGGAGGAAAAAAGTGACGCTGGTGCATAAAGCCAATATTCTGAAATTCACCAGCGGGATGTTTCTCGAGATAGGACGGGAACTGGCGCTTGAATATCCTGACGTCGAGTTCGATGACAAAATCATCGACAACATGGCCATGCAAATGGTGATGAACCCGCGGCAATTCGACGTCATCGTAACGACGAATCTCTTCGGCGACATTCTTTCCGATCTGGCCGCGGGCCTGGTCGGCGGACTGGGTCTCGCCGCGGGCGCCAACATCGGAAATTCCGTGGCCATATTCGAAGCAGTGCACGGTTCCGCACCGGACATCGCGGGCCGGGATATCGCCAATCCCGCCGCCATCATCCTGGCCGCGGTCATGATGCTCGACCACCTGGGCGAAACATCCGCGGCCCGGCGCATCGAAAAAGCGGTCGCCGACGTCATACGCGAGGGGACACACGTTACACGCGATCTCAATCCCGTGAACTTCGTCGGCACTCAGGAAATGGCCGAACACATCGTCGCCAGAATGAACCAGCAGTCTTGATGCCCGAACACATCGCCCCCCCGCCGACAAAGAAGGCGCTCGCCCTTATATTCGTTATCGTCTTCATCGACCTTTTGGGCTTCGGTATCATTATCCCGATCCTGCCCAATTTTGCGCAGCGCGGTTTTGGCGCCAGCGACGCGATGGTGGGCCTGCTGGTGGGTATTTTCTCGTTCATGCAATTTATTTTCACTCCCATCTGGGGCCGGATATCCGATTCTGTCGGGCGGAAACCCATCCTGCTGTTCGGGCTCATGTGCTCCGTTGTCGGCTACCTCATGTTCGGACTCGCTTCCTCCCTCACCGTGCTTTTTCTTTCCCGGATGCTTTCCGGTCTGGGAGGAGCAAATATTTCCGCGGCCCAGGCATACATCGCGGACGTAACCACCCCCTTCAACCGGGCGAAGGGCATGGGACTCATCGGGATGGCGTTCGGACTTGGTTTCGTTTTCGGGCCGTTCATGGGAGGGATCCTGGTCGCTTACGGATACGAGTACCCCGGATTCGCCGCGGCCGGACTGTCGGCACTCAGCCTGATCACGACACTGATCGCGCTTC
>JAADGX010000097.1 GCA_013152135.1 Chlorobiota bacterium | reverse complement strand
CTCCGTGGCGCCGCTGGTGAATACGATTTCCTCCGGCAGCGCCCCGATGGCTTCGGCAATAATCTTTCGGGATCGTTCCACCGCGTCTTCCGCCTTCCAACCGATGGGATGCTGTTTGCTGGAAGCATTGCCGAAGTGCTCCCGAAAGTACGGGATCATGGCGTCGAGTACTTCCGGATCCACCGGAGTCGTTGCGTTATTGTCCAGATAAATCATCGTGCTCATGGCTGTCCTGCTCCTTTCACGCGCGCGGCCACGTTATTTGTCGTTCCCGCCGTAAGCCCTGTTCCACCGGCTCCGTCAAGTCGCGCAGTCGTTGTCAAACTATGCGTTCATTGAATAATCTCAAAACAATGTGTACATTGGATAATGATTTTTTTTGAGTGAATGTGATGTTGCACTTAGCTGTTTTCGCCTCGGGACGAGGATCAAATCTTGAATCAATTGCCCACGCGATTTCCCGCGGAAATCTCGATGCCGAGATCGTACTCGTATTGAGCAACAATTCAACTTCCGGTGCCCTTGACTTCGCCCGTGAACATGGAATCCCCGCCGTTCACCTTAGCAGCAAAACAAACCCGGATCCCGAAGATTTCGTCTCTCGCATGAAATCCGAGTTGAAGAATCGCGGCGTCGATTTCATCGCGCTGGCCGGGTACATGAAGAAAGTACCACCTGACGTCGTCAATATCTACGCAAACCGTATCACCAACATCCATCCTGCCCTGCTTCCGGCGTTCGGCGGAAAAGGGATGTACGGCCTCAACGTGCACAAGGCTGTCCTGGAATCGGGAGCGCGGATTACAGGTGTCACGGTACATATCGTCACCAATGATTACGACGTCGGCCCGATCGTGGCACAGGAATGCATCCCCGTTTGGGATGGTGACACACCGGAAAGCCTGGCCTCGCGCGTCCTGGAGCTCGAACATCGATTGTACCCGGAAGCGCTCCAGCTTTTCGCCCAGGACCGTATTACCGTCAACGGACTGCGAACCATTCATCAACCACCTGCATGAGCTACTAGCGTGATCTCCACTGCCATTATCAGCGTCTCAGACAAAACCGGCCTGATACCGTTCGCCACGGAACTCCGGAATCTCGGTATCGCCATCATCTCGACGGGTGGCACCGCCCGTTATCTTCAAAAACACGGCATCGACACCATCCCCGTGTCGGAAGTAACCGGCTTCCCGGAAATCCTGGACGGGAGGGTCAAAACCCTGCATCCCGTCATTCACGCCGGTCTCCTGGCAAAAAGAAACGACGAGGGCCACGTGTCCACACTGGCCACGCACAATATCAAGCCGATAGACCTGGTTGTCGTGAATCTCTATCCTTTCGAGGAAACCGCCGCACAAAAGAGCATCAACCAGGAAGAAGTCATCGAACAGATCGACATCGGCGGCCCCTCCATGCTGCGAAGTGCAGCCAAGAACTACGAGAGTGTCACCGTCGTAACCGACCCGGCGGATTACGAGCGCGTCCTTTCGCAGATTGTAAAAACAGGTGATACAACACCTGAGCTTCGTCGCGAGCTGGCATTGAAAGTGTTTCAACGTACCGCGGCTTACGACAGCGCAATTGCCCAGTACCTTGAACAGGCTGGGCATGAAAGCGGCAAAGAAAGCACCGCCCTCCCCTCCAGGCTCTTCCTTTCGCTTCCCATGAACCGGACGCTTCGATACGGCGAGAATCCGCATCAGAAAGCCGCCCTGTACGGCGATTTCCTCGATCGCGTGGAAGTCCTGCACGGCAAGGAGCTTTCATTCAACAACATCGTGGATATCAACGCAGCGCTGGCCTTGATCCGGGAATTCGACGATCGCCCCGCCGCCGCTATCATAAAGCACACCAACCCCTGTGGATGCGCTGTAGCTTCCGAGACAAAAGAAGCCTATCTTTCAGCATTGTCCACGGACCGGGTATCCGCGTTCGGAGGAATTATTGTGGTCAACCGGCCCGTGGACGAGGAACTGGCCGAGCTGTTCAACGAAATGTTCAGCGAAGTCATCATCGCTCCCGGGTTCATGGAAGCAGCGATGCCGGTTCTCAGGAAAAAGAAGAACCGGCGACTCGTGCGCTACAACGCCGAGGACAGCGTGACAATGAACCTCGACGTGAAAATCGTACCGGGCGGCGCCCTGGTACAGACGCCGGATTCACTGAAAGAAGACATCGCTGCGTGGAAAGTCGTTACCAGGCGTGAACCTACCGCGGAGGAATGGTCGGCGCTGGCGTTTGCCTGGACGGTCGCCAAGCACGTGAAAAGCAACGCCATCGTGTACGCAAACGAACGACAGACCCTGGGAATAGGAGCCGGGCAGATGTCGCGCATCGACGCGAGCTCCCTGGCCGTCTTCAAAGCCCGTGAAGCCGGTTTGTCGCTTGAGAACTCCGTTCTCGCCTCCGATGCCTTTTTCCCGTTCGCCGACGGCTTGCTGGCCGGAGTGAAGGCGGGAGCTACGGCGGTTATTCAACCGGGGGGATCCGTGCGGGACGAAGAGGTCATTGCGGCCGCCGATGAGCATGGTGTTGCAATGGTATTCACCGGTGTGCGGCACTTTAAACATTAATGTGTAAGATATAGTAGCGAAGGGATTTAATGGCTTTTTTCAACCTGTTTTCTCATGATCTCGCCATCGACCTCGGCACGGCTAACACCCTGATCTGGGTCAAGGGTGAAGGCGTGGTGCTCAGCGAACCCTCCATCGTCGCCTTTGACAAGAACACGAAGCGAATCGTGGCCATCGGGAACGAAGCCCGGGAGATGCAGGGAAAGACACATCGCGATCTCATGGTCATCCGCCCCATGCGGGACGGGGTCATCGCAGACTTCGAGATTGCGGAAGGAATGTTGCGGGCGTTCATCAAGAAAATTCGTTCGAGCTGGTTATCAAGCCGGCGAATCGTTATTTCCGTTCCCAGCGGCATCACCGAAGTGGAAAAACGCGCTGTCCGGGATTCCGCCGAACACGCGGGTGCGAAAGAAGTCCACCTCATCGCCGAACCCATGGCAGCCGCTATCGGGATAGGTCTGGATATAGGAGCCCCCGTTGGCGACATGATTATCGACATCGGCGGCGGGACCACGGAAATCGCCGTGATCGCCCTTTCCGGTATCGTGCAGGAAGAATCCCTGCGCGTGGCGGGTGACGAGCTGAATGCAGCCATCATGGCGCATTTCAAGCGCAATCACAACATCCTCATTGGCGAGCGTACCGCCGAAATCATCAAGTGCGAGGTCGGATCGGGTGTTCCGCTCAAAAAGGAAATCGCGGTCCGCGTCAAGGGGCGCGATCTCATCACCGGTCTCCCCACGACCGTCGAAGCCACATCGGAAGAAATCCGGGATGCTATCGCTGATCCCCTGAACCTTGTCATTGAAGCGGTCAAGACCACGCTGGAGCGCACTCCGCCGGAACTTGCCGCCGATATTCTCGATCGCGGCATCATGCTCACAGGGGGCGGCGCCTTGCTGAAAGGCCTGGATGAAAAAATCCGGCAGGAAACGCGATTGCCCGTGCACGTCGCCGAGGATCCCCTGACCGCGGTAGCCAGGGGAGCCGGAAAGATCCTGGAAAAGCTTCATTACTACTCCAAGGTATTAATGAAGGGCAAAAAATACTGACAGCTTCGTTGACGTCGACTAGAGGATCGGACTGATGGAAACGTTCATCCGTATTTTCAGAAACTTCCGGGAGTATTTTATCCTCGTTCTCTTTGCCGGAATAAGTCTCCTTCTTATTTCCCAAAGTAATTCAACACTGGTAGGTCTTATTCGCACCGTATCGCTCGGCGCGAGCGGGAGCCTGTATTCCCTTGCAAACAATCTGAGTCCCTCGAACATCCTCAGGAGCAATGACCAGGTCATGCGGGACGCCAACATCCGGCTGATGGAAGAAATCATGGAATTGCGACAACTGAAATACGAAAACATCCGGTTGCGCAAGCTGCTTGAATTCAGAAAATCCGCTCCGTCCACGCTCGTCCCGGCAGAAGTAATCGGGCAACGACGCACAGCCTTCACGAACTACCTGACAATAAGCACGGGTAAAAGCGAAGGGATCGGTCCCGGGATGCCCGTTCTGCTGGAAAACGGCTTAGTCGGCAAGATTCAGTACGCCAGCAATACGTATTCCATCGTGCAGACGTTGTTCAACCGCGATTTCCGGGTTTCTGCCATAGTAAAACGATCGCGGGTCAAAGGCATAATACGCTGGGAAAAAGGGGACTATCTTCTCCTGAGCAATGTGCTCAAAACGGCGGACGTCGCTGTTGGCGATACGATTACGACGTCATCGTTCAGTACTATTTTCCCCCCTGACATTTTCATCGGAACGGTTGTTTCCGTCGGCACGGGTCCGACGGGCGTCTTCAATCGTATCACCGTGAAACCCGGTATGAACCTCGGCACGCTCGAGTGGGTTTTCGTCCGTCGTTCACTCCCGGACAGTGAACGAAAAGATCTTGAAGACCTTTTGAAAACCCAGGCGTTATGAACTCCTTCAACCTCGGTTCGCATGTCAAGTACATTGCCGTACTCGTTCTTCTCGTGATGGCCCAGCAATTCGTGGTGCCGTTCATTACAATCAAAGAAGCAGGTCCGCAGTTTCCTGTCTTGCTGGTTGCGTTTATCGCTCTCGGATACGGACAGATCCAGAGCACCGTGTACGGATTTGTGGCCGGCCTGCTCGGAGATGTTCTGGCCATGGAAACAATCGGAATCGGTGCACTCGCTCTGACGCTGGCGGGATTCGCAGCCGGGTATTTTTTCGATCAGGAGCGAACGGACGAGCCGCTGGGGTCAAGCCGATACGTGGTGACCGTTATCGTTACTGCAATGATGTATTATTTACTGTATATTTTCACGTATTTTCGGTCGTTGAATGAGAATGTGGCCGAACTCATACTACGCATTGGATTGGGAGGAGCCGTCTATACCGCGGTTATCGGTATCGTTGTAGCGCTGATAGCCTCACGAACAGGCTCAAGAATAAAAGTCTGAGATGCAGAGACAGGACTTTACCATCGAGAAGAAGCGTTACAGACGCGCACTCGTGATGGGGCTGACCATTGCGCTGGCCTTTATCCTCGTATACAAGTTGTACGACATGCAGGTACTGAAGGGAGCGCAATACGGCTCCCAGTCCCAACGGAATGCCATCCGTCGTGTCGCCAAGGACCCTGCCCGCGGCCTTATTTTCGACAAAGACAGTTCCATCATCGTGAACAACGACATATCGTACACCTTGACGATCACACCTTTCGAGTTCGATTACCAGACGTTTGGCGAACTCGTGCGTCGATTCAATCTCGACTCCACGCTTGTGACCGTACGGTTGCGGCATGGTTCCCGCGTGGCTGAATTCGAACCGGTCAAAGTCAAACGAGACCTGTCGTACAGCGATATTGTATTTCTTGAAGAAAACAAGCACCGCTTTCCGGGCGTCAACTACATGGCGGACATCAAGCGCTCGTATCACATGAAGCCCCACATGGCCCACCTCATCGGGTACGTCCGCGAAATATCCGCGCGCAAACTTCGCAACGATTCGAGTGGCTACTATCGCCCCGGCGATCTTATCGGTTACGGTGGCATCGAAGGATTCTACGAGAAAATCCTTCGTGGAGCCAAGGGCTATAGTTTCTTCACCGTGGACGCACGCGGAAAAGTCATCGAGAACTTCGACCATGGCCAGGAAGATATTCCAAGCGTCGAGGGTTCCGACCTCGTGTTGACAATCGATTTGAAACTGCAGTCCTTTGTCGAACGCATGCTTCGCCATCACCGGGCTGCAATGGTCGCCATCGATCCGAGAAACGGCGAGATCCTGTGTTTCGCCAGTTCGCCGGACTTCGATTTGAAATATTTCACCGGACAAACACCGTTGCGTGTCTGGAAGAACCTCATCGAGAACAAGGATCGTCCATTCTTCAACCGCGCTTCGATGGCGGTGTATCCTCCGGGCTCAACGTTCAAACCGCTGATCGCCGCCGCCGCTCTCCAGGAGGGAGTGATAACCCCCTCAACGAAGATCTATTGTCCCGGCAGCTACACGTTAGCTGGGGTAACGTTCAAATGCCACGGCGCGCATGGAAACATCACTGTTGTCAGGGCCATCGAGGTCTCCTGCAACGTCTTCTTCTACAAGCTCATCTTCAAACTGGGGTTGAAGGAGTGGTATCGGTATGGATCGATGTTTCATTTCGGGAGGAAAACCGGCATGGACATCAGTGATGAAAGCCCCGGTGTACTCCCATCCCACAAGTATTACATGCAGCGATACGGGAAGAAGTGGAACATCGGATACCTCGTGAATCTCGGGATCGGGCAGGGGGAAATATCCGTCACTCCTCTCCAGATGGCTGCGTACACGGCGGTGATCGCCAACCGTGGCACCTATTACCGGCCACATGTCGTACGCACCATTATCGACCGCAACCACGGGGGCGCTCAGCCCGTGAAAATCCAGAAAGAACGAATTCCTATCGAGGACGACGTCTGGGATCTCATCCACAAGGGAATGTACCGCGCGGTGTACAGTTCCAGCGGTACGGGAGGAAGCGCGGCTCTCGGTGTCGTCAGAATCGCCGGGAAAACCGGCACTGCACAAAATGTCCACGGTCGTGACCACGCCTGGTTCATCGCCTTCGCTCCCTACAAGGATCCGCAAATTGCCGTCGCACTGATCGTCGAGAACGGGGGCTACGGCGGAGATGCCGCTGCGCCCCTCGTCGCCGCAGCAATCCGGTATTACCTTTTCCACGACACCTACACTTCCACGCACACGAACGCGCCGGATTCCGTCGATGCCGTGCGCGACAGCACGCAAGCCGTCACCGCGCCATGAAATCGAAACCAGCGTCGATCGTTGGCCAGGTCGACGTCCTCATATTATTCCCCGCTCTCTTGTTACTGGCCATCGGCCTCGCCTCTATCTACAGCGCAACGCTTTCGATTCCCAACCAGTCCTTTTTCGAGCGCCAGGTCATCTGGGCGTTGATGGGGATAGCCATCGCGTTGGTGATTATACTCAGCCCTCCGCGAAGTATTTACTACAGCGCGTATATCTGGTACTGGCTGGCGATAGCGGCGCTCCTGATCGTCCTCATCGCGGGAAAGACCGTCGGTGGCAACGCCGGATGGTTACGCATCGGATCATTCGGTATTCAACCGTCGGAATTCGGTAAAGTCGCGACGGTCATGGCCCTGGCCCGTTTCCTCTCCGATTCGAACACGCGTTTGAACGATTTACGCGATATTGGCAAAGCGCTCGGCCTGCTTCTCTTACCGTGGATACTCATCGCGTTGCAACCGGATTTTGGTACGGGTCTCGTGTACCTGATCATCTTCATCCCCGTCATGTTCTGGGCGGGTGCGGAAATGTTTCTCATCATATTCCTCTTGTCCCCGGTCATCGTGGGAATCTTGGCCGTCATCGGATTGTACCCGTTTCTCATCGCCGCCGTGCTCCTGGTAGTCGTCTTCTACCTGTTGCACCGTGATCTAGGAATATCGTTGTTCGTCCTGGTTTTGAATCTCAGCGTCGGCTTCGGTACACAATACTTTTACAATGCATTGCCCGAGTACCAGCGCGAACGCATAGCGGTGTTTCTCGACCCCACTCGCGACCCCCTCAGCGCCGGATACAACGTCATCCAATCCAAGGTGGCCATCGGTTCCGGAGGATGGTTCGGCAAAGGATTTCTGCACGGGACTCAAACCCAGCTTCGCTTCATCCCAGAACAATGGACCGACTTCATTTTCTGCGTCCCGGCGGAGGAATTCGGGTTCATCGGTGCCGTGCTTGTCATCGTTCTTTTCCTGATCATTATCACCCGCGGATTCTACCTTGCCTCGCAATGCGACTCTCCGTTCACCAGCATTCTCGTCATAGGCATGGTATCGATCCTTCTCGCCCACGTCTTCATAAATATCGGAATGACCCTTGGGTTGCTGCCGGTTATCGGCATTCCCCTGCCCTTGATGTCATACGGCGGGTCTTCTCTTCTCAGCACCATGATCATTTTAGGTATCCTGCTGCATTCCAACCTTTACAAGCACCGTTCCGAATAGGCTGTTCTTGTTTCCAATGACGAATTGACGTAGTTTTCAGTATCTACTGTTTTGCCGACAAGGCAGGCCGTAAACAGAATAACATGCCGTTATTATTCACTCAGCACACTGTTCCCAGGTCTGCCGGCATGGCCGCCGGGGGTCCTCTCGGCGACCGCCCCTGCAATTTCCGTATCGCGCTTACCAGTATTCCATCATCGCATTGGCTTGAATAATATGGACGATAACAATATATCTTTAAACGATCTCATGGATTCCCAGCCCGTCGAAAGCCCGGATCCATTGACCATCGATTACATCGGAGTGGTCGGAGGTGGCATTATGGGGAGGGGCATCGCGCAAACCTTCGCCAGCTGTGGATTGAATGTTCTCATCGTGGAAAAAGACGAGGAATGCGCCCGCCGTACTCTGAACGGATTAAACGAAAACATGGACAGGGAAATACAGCGCTGGGCCATGACCGAAGCGGAAAAAAAGAGCATCCTGTCTCGCATCAAGATTACCACGGACATCGAAGAGTGCCGCAACGTTGACTTCGTCGTGGAAGCGGTGGACGAAAAGTTCGACTTGAAGCAACGCCTGTTCGAACAACTGGAAACCGTGGTTCGCCCCGGAACCATCTGCGCTTCGAATTCCAGCACCCTCAGCTTGACGAAAATCACCCGGCACCTGAAGCACAGGGAAAACGTCATCGGTCTGCATTTCGTCAACCCCGTGCCCAAGACGCAACTCGTAGAAATCGTGCGCGCTCTGCATACTTCCGATGAGACCTTCCGGCGAACCAAGGAACTCATGGAGCGCGTCGGCAAGATCCCCGTCGAAGTATTCGAGTACCCGGGGTTCATCGTTACCCGGGTTCTTATTCCCATGCTCAACGAAGCCATGCACATTCTCATGGAGGGCGTTGCGTCGGCGGAAGACATCGACAAAGCCATGCGTCTCGCCCTGAATCTTCCCATGGGACCGCTGGAGATCGCGGACGGTATGGGACTGGAAGAAGTCCTCGCCATGATGGAAGCTCTTTTTCACCAACTCGGAGAACCGCGATACCGGCCATGCCCCTTGCTGCGGAAACTTGTTCGAGAGCAAAAATTCGGCAAGAAATCCGGTGAGGGATTTTTCAAGTACGATTCAAACGGCAAGCGTATCGAACCATCCACTGAAGGAGAGAAAAAATGAACGTCCTCGTGTTGAACTGCGGAAGCTCTTCGATCAAATACCAGTTCATCAATCCGGGGGAAGGACAGACGCTCGCCCGCGGTGTTATTGATCGAATCGGGATGATGGGCGCCGTGCTTACTCACACACGGCACGACGGTCACACCATCAAACTGAGCGGAGAAATACTTGATCATACTATGGGAATCGAGTACGTGCTCGCCGTCCTGCTGAGCCCCAACCACGGGGTCATCAAGGATAAAAGCGAAATCCACGCCGTCGGACATCGGGTCGTCCACGGAGGTGAGACTTTTTCCAATTCCGTCCTGATCACTCCCGAAGTGATGCAGGTGCTCCGTGACAATATTGAATTGGCCCCGCTGCACAACCCACATAACATCCGCGGAATCAAGGCTTGCGAAAAACATCTGCCCGATGTGCCACAAGTGGCGGTGTTCGACACGGCTTTTCATCAGAAAATGCCGAAGCACGTCTATCTCTACGGACTCCCCTTCGTATTGTACAAACGTTATAAAATACGACGGTACGGGTTCCACGGCACCTCGCATCGGTATGTATCCGACCGGGCGGCGCAGCTTATGAATAAGCCTCTCGAATCATTACGCATTATTACCTGTCATCTCGGAAACGGATGCAGTATGGCCGCGATCAAAGGCGGTCGATCGATTGATACCAGCATGGGCTTCACACCGTTGGAAGGACTTCTCATGGGCACCCGTTCAGGCGATCTCGACCCTTCCATCATTCTCTATATCATGGGAAAGGAAGGATTAGCGCTGAGCGAGGCGACCACTCTCCTCAATAAACACAGCGGTATGCTCGGTGTATCCGGCGAAAGCAGCGACATGCGGGAAATAGAACAAGCCGTGGCGGAGGGCAATCCAAAAGCCAAAACCGCCTTTACAATGTTCTGCTACCGTATCAAGAAATATATCGGAGCGTATGCCTCCGCGATGGGTGGCCTGGACACCGTCGTATTCACGGGCGGAATCGGCGAAAACAGTTCTCGGGTCAGGAGTGAAGTGCTTTCCGACATGACATTTCTCGGGATCCACCTGGATGATCACAAGAATTCCAGCGGCGAAGGTGCGCGAGAGATCACCAAGGACGACAGTCCCGTCAAGGTCCTCGTTATTCCGACAAACGAAGAACTGGTCATAGCCCGCGACACGGAGCGCATCGTAACCGAAGACAACGCGTAATTTCCACTTCCTTCCCAAGACTTGCAGAAGACCGTCTTCGCAGGCTCAATGTCACTACCTATAGACCAACATTCGATACGCAACATTCTGGTAATCAAACTGCGCGCAGTGGGAGACGTTTTACTCTCCACGCCCGCCGTGGCCAATCTTCATAAATACTTCCCTGGTGCCGAGATAACGTTTCTCACGGAGCCTCCGGCCGTTGAGGTCGTGAAAAGCAATCCCTGCGTAACCGATGTCCTGGTGTTCAATCCCGGCGAAGACAATCCCCTGCCGTTCTTTTACGGGCTCTTCAAACGACGATTCGATCTCGTCATCGATTTGTTCGGGAATCCCCGCTCCGCCCAGATGACGTTCTTTTCACGGGCACGGTACCGGGTCGGTTTTCCCTTTCGCGGTCGCGGCTATGCCTATAATATCAAGGTCCCCGTGCGCAGCGAAACCGTTCACAACGTGGAATTCAACCTCGACGCGTTACGATGCATTGGAATTGAAGTATCGCAGACCGCACCGTTTTTCCCGATTGACGCGAACGCACTGGCACGTATGAAAACGCTGCTCCGGCAATTCGGCGGGGAAGGTCCGCTGATCGCGGTCAATCCAAACGGCACGTGGGAAACAAAGCGCTGGGACGTCGAAAAGTTCGCGGAACTCGCCGACCGGTTGGTCGAGAAAATCAACGCTCGTGTACTCATCGTATGGGGGCCGGGCGAATACGAAGTTGCGAGGGAATTCAAAAACCGAATGCGCCATGACGGCTTCGTTCCTCCCGCCACTTCCCTGACCGAACTCGGAGCCTTGCTCCGTTTATGCGACTACGTCATCACCAACGACACCGGACCCATGCATATTGCGGCCGCTGTCGGTACTCCAACCCTGGGCATCTTCGGCCCGACGAGCCCCTTCCTGCAAGGGCCATACGGCGACCGTCACCGGTGGGTACGAAAAGACGATCTGGATTGCATCGCGTGCAACCAGACCCGATGCACAATCGGAACGGTATGCATGAAGGAATTACACGTTGAGAACGTTTTCGATGCATTTAAAAAACTCCGGGCGCAAACCCGGAGCAAAAGGTGAAATTAATACTTGAGGGAAATCGTGTGCCGTTTCCCAAACGACTTTCAGAAAACACCAACGAACATGAGAACCATGGCCAGCAAACCGGCTCCGATAAGAGAAAGCAGCATTATCAGGGTAATGGGTAACCCTGTTGTCTTTTTTTCATCTGCCATATAAACCTCAAGTACTATTGTTTGGGGTCCAGGATCTGAGCGTACGGTATTTTACAGAGACGATATCCGTACGTGTTCATACAAACATGCAGAAAATGTCTATATTCATCAAACTGCCTGCACGACCGTAATCGGTCGAAAACATACCGCAACCGCGTATGAATGCAACGAAAAACGATACGTACCTGAGGACGATGCGGCGCGAAAAAACACGTGTCGCCATCAGTTCCATCATTGTTGCCCTTGCCCTGACCGGTGCTAAACTCGCCGTAGGCTTGTGGACCGGTTCCCTGGGCATCCTTTCGGAGGCCGCGCATTCGGGCCTTGACCTCGTCGCCGCGCTGATTACGTACTTTGCCGTCCGTATTGCCGACCGCCCGCCGGACAAGGATCACCATTTCGGTCACGGGAAGATCGAGAACCTCTCCGCCCTGCTGGAAACGCTTCTTCTCCTGGTCACGTGCGGTTGGATCATCTATGAAGCCATCCAGCGCTTGATCGGCGGCGGGCATCACATCGAAGTCAACGTATGGTCTTTTGCTGTCATCATTCTCGCCATCATCGCGGACATATCGCGTAGCCGGGCGTTAATGAAGGTGGCGAACAAGTACAACAGCCAGGCGCTGCACGCGGACGCGCTCCACTTCCAGACCGACATCTGGAGTTCCTCTGTCGTCCTGGCGGGACTGGCGTTCGTTCTCATCGGGTTTCCGGAAGGCGACGCCATTGCGGCGCTCTTCGTCTCGCTTGTAATCATCTACGTCAGTATCCGTTTGGGAAAAAAGACGCTGGACACCTTGATCGACCGCGTGCCGTCCGGACTCGACGCCAAGGTGCAATCCGTGGTCACCGCTGTCCAGGGGGTGGAAGAACTTCGAAGCCTTCGTCTGCGACAAGCTGGATCCCAAACCTTTGTCGATACGGTTATCGGTATTCAGCGCACAACGTCGTTCGACGACGCCCACGCAATCATGTCCGCGGTTGAAGACTCGATTCACCAGCTCATCCCTCGCGCCGATGTCATCGTTCACGCCGAACCCGTTGCTTCCGAAAACGAAGATCCAACTACAACTATCAACTGGATCGTTGGTCAATTCGGACTGATGCCCCACAATATCGCCTTACTGCGATTGCGTGATTTCATGGTCCTGAATATGGACATCGAATTTCCTCACGGAACAGGTTTCCAGAGCGCCCACGACGCGGCGGAACAAATCGAAAAACGGATCAAGGATTACTTCCCTGAAATCACGCGCGTTTGCATCCACATGGAGGAGGCTCGGACGGTATTTATCGAATCCCGCGACGTTACGGAAAATGAGGCATCACTCGTGAACGCCATAAAACACCAGCTCGAACACAACACCTACGTACTGGAAGTGGAAACCGTACGCTGTTATCTGACCGGCGTGCATATTAAAGTCAACGTCAGCTGCAAAGTCTCGCCCGACCTTTCCCTGGAGGAATCCCACCTCATCGTCGATGCCATCGAGATGTCACTCGCCAAAACCGACCAACGAATAAAGAAGGTCTTTGTTCACGCCGAACCTCTCCAGTGACGAAGCATTCCGACTCCTTTCCATCTTGATCCCCCCTCCCGGCTCAAAGACCTTCGTATGCCGGTTCTCTCGAACCGTCTTTTATGCCCGGCCGGGATAGGATTGCATCGCCGGAAATAAAGCAGAAAGGCGCGGGCTCATTCAGTCAATACCGGATCAAATCCGGACGAACATCTTGCACCGGATATCTTTTCTATTTTGATCACACGTATCGTCGGGATACTGAAAAGGCTGCTAATACAGGGGTTTGACCGCACCGGATATAAAAATCCCTGTTGCTGCGCAGCATGGGGGAGGTATTCAGCAACAGGGACATAAGACCATGACACATGAGGGAGGGTATGTCATGGCTCATCGAATTTACACCTATCAGTGATATAAATCAAGTGGAGGCAACAATTTTCATGATGCAAAAATACCGGTTTATTGATCGAAGCAACTTATTCCAAGAGGCACACAACATTTGCCCTGGTTAAATATCTTCAGAAAGCGCATCTCTCACGATGCCAACACCCTCATCGATTTCTTCCGTCGTGACGTTGAGTGGCGGCCGGAATCGGATGGACTTTTCACCACAACCAAGTATGAGAAGCCCCCGTCCCATGATCGCTTTACGCAATCGATCCCGTTCTTTCCCCCCAGGCAAATCAAAGGCGCAAAACAAGCCGCGGCCGCGCACGTTCGAGACAATACCCGGAAAATCCGACGCGAGCGCGTGCAGTTTTTCCAAGAGGTACGCCCCGACGCGTTCCGCGTTCGACACGAGGTTTTCCTCGTGGATGACTTTCAGGTATTGACTCGCGCGAACCATGTCCACCAGGTTGCCGCCCCACGTGGAGTTGATCCGGCTGGAAACGTTGAATACGTTCTCCTCGACTTCATCAATCCTCCTTCCGGCAAGGATGCCGCACACCTGCATCTTTTTGCCGAACGCCATGATGTCGGGTTCCACGAACCACTCGTGCGCCCACAAGCGTCCGGTCAATCCGAGACCGGTCTGCACCTCGTCGAAGATCAACAGCACGTCTTCCTCGTCGGCAATGTCGCGCAGCCCCTGGAAGAACTCCTTCCGGAAGTGGTTGTCGCCCCCTTCTCCCTGGATGGGCTCGATGATGATAGCCGCGATGTCGTCCGGGTTATCATGAATAGCTTTCTTTACCGCGTCCAGGGCCGCCTGCTCCCTGCCTTCCACTTCCTCTATCGACTGTTCGTCGAGAGGAAAATGAATGGCGGGATTATCGATGCGAGGCCAGGAAAACTTCGGGAAGTACTTTGTCTTGACTTCATCCGTGTTCGTCAGGGACAACGTGTATCCGCTGCGCCCGTGAAAAGCCTGGCGAAAGTGAATGACCTGGTGCCCCCGTTCAAACGTGTGGCCCTTCGCGAAATTTTTCCGGACTTTCCAGTCGAACGCGGTTTTCAACGCGTTCTCGACGGCCAGCGCTCCACCGGAAACAAAGAACGCGTGGGGCAGGTAATCCGGAACGGCAATCCTGGAGAACGTATCCACGAACTCCGCCATTTCCACCGTGTAGACATCCGAATTCGAAGGCTTGTTCACCGCGGCTCTTCCTATGCGCTCGATGAATTCGGGGGTCGTAAGCGCGGGATGGTTGAGTCCTATCGGCGATGACGCAAAGAACGTGAAGAAATCGAGGTAGGTACGGTCGCCGCGGCTGTCGTAAATCCGTGCTCCACGGCTGCGGCGGAGGTCGGCGACAAGATCGAAGCCATCAACGAGAAGATGGCGGGAAAGGATTTCGTGAACCCGCGAAGGCTGTATTTCCGATTGCAATTGCTGGTTTGGCATTTTGTATCTCCATGAATTTGGTTGAAAACAAATTTTCAGTGGAAGACAAAATGCCGTGCGGGTATTGGCCGACCGTCGCAATCCAGTGCATCATCCAATGGACGATCCTGTATGATTCGCCTTTGTGCTTGAGACGCAATTTCTTCATGGGTCACCCGTCCGAGGTTTTATGCTCATGGCTGCCGACACGTGCCGTTGCATGGGCAAAAGGGATTTTTCAATAATTATCTATTTGGGCACGCTGTAATTTCCCGGAGAAATCAACGTACACGACTTTCCATTCCGAGAAGAACTCGTACACCGTCCAGCCGCCCTCGCGATGGCCGTTGCCGGTTTCCTTCACACCGCCGAACGGCATGTGCGCCTCGGCGCCGATGGTTGGGCCGTTGATGTACGTGATCCCCGCCTCGATGTCCCGCATGGCCCTGAACGCACCGTTTACGTCCTGCGTGTAGATCGAGCTGGAGAGCCCGTACACGGAATCGTTCAGCACGTCGATGGCTTCGTCCAGCGAATCGACTTTGAGAACACTCAGAACGGGACCGAAGATCTCCTCGCGCGCAATGCGCATATCGCGACTGACATCGACAAAGATGGTCGGCTTGTAGAACCACCCCTTGGCAAGATCGCCGTCGGTGGCGAACTCGCCGCCCAGCACGAGACTGGCGCCTTCGTTCTTGCCGATTTCCACGTACTCGTGCACCGTGTTCCGCTGCGCCTCGCTGACACATGGTCCCACGTCCACGCCCTGGTCATTGCCGTAACCCAGGCGCAGCTTCGAAGCCCGCTCGACAAGGCTTTCCACGAAACTGTCGTGAATATCCTTGTGCAGGATCAAGCGGCTGGTGGCCGTGCACCTCTGACCCGTCGTGCCAAACGCGCCCCACAGTACGCCGTCCAGCGCCAGTTCCATGTTAGCGTCGGGCATGACGATCTGTGCGTTCTTTCCACCGAGTTCGAGGGAAACGCGTTTCAGCGTCTCGCTGGCTCCCGCGGATATCCGCTTGCCGACTTCGGACGAGCCCGTGAAGCTGATCAGCCTGATGTCCGGGTGTTCCACGATACGGTTGCCCACCACCGATCCTCCGCCATGCACGAGGTTCACGACGCCCGCGGGCACTCCCGCTTCCTCCAGTATCCGCACAAGCGTGGTGGCGGTCCTGGGCGTGTACGAGGCCGGTTTGAACACGACCGTGTTGCCGCAGACGAGGGCGGGAAAGATCTTCCAGGTTGGTATGGCCATGGGAAAATTCCAGGGCGTGATGATGCCCGCCACGCCGATAGGGATACGAAAGCTGATATTCATCTTGTTGGGAAGTTCCGATGGCGCCGTGTGGCCAAACATCCGCCGCCCTTCCGTGGCCGCGTAGTAGGCGGTGTCGATTCCCTCCTGGACGTCTCCGAGCGTCTCCGCCTTGATCTTGCCCATTTCCCTCGTCATCTCGGTCGCGATCTCGTCTTTCCTCTCTACCATCAGGTCGCCTACCCTCCTGAGGATGTCCCCGCGCTTGGGAGCGGGCGTCAGCCGCCAGGCGTCAAAGGCCGCCTTTGCCGCGGCAACGGCTTCGTCCACGTCCTCGACCGTGGACTTCGGAAAAACCCCGATGAGGTCGTCCCAGTCGGCGGGATTGCGATTCTCGAACGTCGCTCCGCCGCGGGAATCAACCCATTTTCCGTCGATGTAATTTTGAAAGACTTCCGGCATAACAAACTCCTGCAATAAATTTCAGATCAAGAAAAACCATCGCAACACGATGCCTGTCGGGCATACGTCGTGACGATGTCGAAAACAGAAAATCCGCAACGGCGTCCTGTCGTTCCAGCCATTACAGTCCCAGCCGTTCGAAAATCATATCCACATTTTTCAGCTGCTCTTCCAGGGAAAAACACGCGCGCAGGTTTTCCTCTGAAAGCG
>JAADGX010000063.1:1464-6710 GCA_013152135.1 Chlorobiota bacterium | reverse complement strand
GGGCGGCAGCATTGCTATTCCCGCTGCGGTCGCATTTTTCGGTATTCCCATGACTCAGGCAATCGCTTCCGGAGGTGCTTTCGACCTGGGATTCGTTTCCATGCCGCTCATTTTTACGAAGATACCGATGGGACAGTTATTCGGCGCCTTATGGTTCCTCCTTCTGTTTTTTGCCGGTATCACCTCATCGGTCGCAATGGCCCAACCAATAATCGCGTTCCTGAAAGATGAGTTCGGCTTCACCCATCGCCGCGCAACAATCGTTCTCGGCGTGTTGGTTCTTCTTCTCGTGCAACCGGTCGTGCTTTTCTTTGGACACGGATTTCTCAACGAGATGGATTATTGGGCAGGGACTTTCGGCCTCGTGGTTTTTGCTCTGTTGGAGACCATCATCTTTGCCTGGATTTTTGGAATCGATAATGCGTGGAATGAAATCACGAGCGGGGCTGATATCAAGGTGCCTGTTATCTTCAAACACATCATTAAGTACATCACTCCCGCCTATTTGATCATCATCCTTGTGTACTGGACGATTACGGAAGCCATCCCGACACTGTTGCTGGAAAACGCCCCTGCAGAAGATATTCCTTACTTATGGGGTGCGCGATTGCTCATGCTGGGAATTTTCGTGGTGTTCATCCTTCTCGTGAGGAAAGCATTTGGAAAGACCACCGTTCACGCAGTGTAACCCATGAGTACGTAAAATCATCAAGCGACGTTGCCTGTAAAGGAGACAACTTTGCGCGATGCGTTAAGGCGCACGATACCGCCTTGGAGCCAGGTGAGGTTTGGCAAGGAGTGACCTGAAGGAAAGCCTGAAAGCACGGGGATATTCAGAGAAGCGAAATAGTCGCTGAAAACTTCAGCGAGGGATCGATCCTGATGTTGTTTTGGAATGTCGGAGAAGTATCCCAATAACACTCCGCGAATCCGCTCGAGGAGACCCGATAGACGCAATTGATTCAACATGCGGTCGATTCGGTAAACCGGTTCCCCGGTTTCTTCCAGAAACAGAATCGCACCATCAAAATCGGGAAGATAATCCGTCCCGACCAACGAGCTGAGCACCGCGAGATTTCCTCCCATCAACGGACCTGTTGCAATACCCGAAAAATGAACCCCGGGATCTGAACCTTGTGCCGAAATACGCACGGAGAATTTCCGGTAGGGGTTGCGAAGAGAGCGGAATAACGACCGTTCCGTTTCCTGATCCATTCCTTTCGCACATTCGACCGCAACCATCGGACCGTGAAGCGAAGGTAAATCGGCTTGCGCCAGGAACGCCATGTGGAGTGCGGTTATATCACTGTAGCCAACCAGCAGCTTGGCGTTCTTTCGTATGATCTTGAAATCGACTTTATCGAGCAATCGCGCAGATCCGTATCCACCACGCAAACAAATAACTGCATCGACGCCCTTGTCCGCAAACATGGTATGAAGCGCCTCTACGCGCTGCTCATCGTTTCCGGCCAGGTACCCGTGTTCGACGGACACCGTGGTTCCCGTTTTTACCTTGAATCCCCTTTCACAAAAGAATGATATTCCCTTCTCCAGGTCGCTGATTTTTAGCGGAGAACTCGCCGGCGCAATGATACCGAGTGTCCCTTCGCGGGGAACGATACGAAGCGCTCTATGACCACCTGATGCTGATTGAATACGCAATCCGAGTACAATACTAGGGCAACAAGTCGAGTTGAGTCAGTACAGCTCGAAGTTTTTCCCGGTTTTCCTGTCGCATGGAAGTGAGTGGAAGACGAACGGCATCGGTAATCAACCCCATTTTTGCCAAGGCGGTTTTCACCGGAATAGGATTTGATTCAAGGAAGTTCGCATTCATTAGATCGAGCAGCTTGTAATGGATCCGCCGCGCCTCGTTCCAGTATCCTTCCATCGCCGCCCGCACCATTTCACAAAACTCATCCGGAATTTCATTCGCGATCACCGAAATGACCCCGTTCCCTCCAAGGGCAATCAACGGCAACGTCAAACTGTCGTCTCCAGACAAGACATGAAAACTCACATCCTTGTTCCGGATAATTTCCATTACCTGGCCGAGGTCGCCGGATGCTTCTTTCGTTGCAACAACGCTATCCAGTTCAGCAATTCTCAATTGCGTTTCCGCCGTCATGTTGCTTCCCGTCCTGCCGGGAACGTTGTAAATAATAATCGGCAAATCCACCGCGTCGGCAACGGCCCTGTAATGGCGGACAAACCCCTCCTGGGTCGGTTTGTTGTAATACGGACCGACGATCAAAAGCGCATCCACTCCGCAGGATTGCGCAGCACGGGCATATTTAATGGTTCTGTCCGTGGAGTTCGATCCGGCCCCTGCAACGACCGGTATGCGCTTATCAACAGCCTCGACCACGGTTCTCAACACATCCTCATACTCGGATAAAGAAAGAGTAACAGCTTCTCCAGTGGTTCCACACGGAACCAGCATGTCCACACCTCCATCCAGTTGGCGTTTCACCAGCCTTTTCAAGGCTTCGTGATCCACCTCCCCGGTTTTCGTAAAAGGGGTAACGAGAGCCGTCCCAACTCCCTTATAGGGATTCGATGTCATGAAACACATCCTCCATTGTAAAGAAACCACGCTTTGAATACAGCCATTCTGCCGCCATTACCGCGCCAAGTGCAAATCCCTCCCGGTTACGAGCGATATGTGTCAGTGTAATGGTATCAGCAGAAGAATCGATTGTTACCGTATGGATGCCGGGTATTTCACCGCACCGTGAGGAACTCACTTGCAGAGTGCTTTCAGGGATCACTCCTTCGGGTTTCCCTTCAAAGATCGAAGTCTTCCTCTCCATTTTATCAAGAATGATCTCGGCGATGGTATATGCCGTACCGCTGGGTGCATCCTTCTTGTGCCGGTGATGCGTTTCATGGAGAGAAACATCGTACTGTTCATAATAATTTACCAGACGCATAGCCTCAGCGATTATCCGCTGAAAGATATGAATTCCCGGAGAAAAATTACTGGCATATAACACCGCACCATTTTTGTCCAATACGAATGCTTTCACTTCATCCAAATGCTGGTACCAACCCGTTGTTCCTGTAACTACCGGCTTGCCCATATCCACCAGGCGGTGAATATTATCAATGACACTTGAAGGCTCCGTAAATTCAAGGCATACGTCAACGTCCGTCAAAATACCAACGTCGATATTTTGAACAGAGCCAGGTTCCCGCGGATCAATCCTGATCTTGATTTTATGTCCGCGGCTCTCTGCCGTTTTCTCCAGCATTTTGCCCATCTTGCCGTATCCGATCAGAGCCAGGGATAGTGATCTTGCCATACTCTTAGTTACGGTGCGATTAATTTGTGATACAAGATTTTATACAGCTCAACAGCGCTGTCCATTTCTTCTATTGATATTTTCTCGTGATTCGTATGCGCATCAATAATAGAACCCGGGCCCAACATGAGAGGAGTTCCAATCTTCCTTAAATATTGCACATCGGAACCAAACCCCGCAACCGTTGTTTCGATCCCATCCACTACATGAAGCTCCTGCGGATCGCTCTTGGATATTATTTCCAAGTCCACTCTTTCCGCAATTATCTTCTCAAGGTTACACAAGACATTTTCCGCCGAATCAACGATCCTGAAAAATACTTCAGCCATTGCCGCATCCGGAATGACGTTCGGCGCTACACCACCCTTGACAATCCCAATGTTGACAGTTGCGGTCCCCAGTTTCTCGTCACTCCCCCATTCCTCCGCCAATATATCATTTAAAACGGAAAGGAGCGTGTTGATCGCTGACGAGCCAAGCTCCGGATAACCCGAATGTGCAGAGACACCGTGCGCATGCAATCTGACGATCAAGGAACCTTTCTGGCCGGATACCAGTTGGTTTCCGGTCGGTTCACCATTTATCACATATTTGAATTCCGGAAGCCGCTGAGCAGCTATCCGTGCTCCAATTGAATCCATTTCCTCACCCACGACGAAAAGCAAAGCCGCGTCATGGCACCCTTCCTTCGAGAGTTCTTCCATCGCCTTTATCATACACGCCATGATCCCCTTCGCATCGCATGCTCCCCTTCCAAAGATGAAACCATCTTTTTCCACGGAAGGAGTAAACGGGGGTACCGTATCGATGTGTGTAGTATAAAGGAGTGACGGACTTTTCACGAAAGAAGCGAAAATGTTCCATCTGTCGAAGTCGACCGGTTGCCTTGCGACATCCATTCCCATCGCGCGTAGATTGGCTTCCACATCCACTGCAAGAAGTGCTTCGCTTCCGGTAATAGAAGGTACGTCAATAAACTTCTTCGCCAATGTTTTCAGATCAATCATACAATCAAAAAAGTATGGAAATCACAAGTAAATAAAAAAAGCGCCCGGACCAAAAGATCCGGGCGCCATTTCGTGAAGGACGCATGTCCTTCGCCAATTTATTTCAGAAGTACCATCTTCCGTGTGGCGGTGAATGTACCAGCATTCATCTTGTAAATGTACGTACCCGAAGATACGACATCACCAGCGTTGTTGGTACCATCCCACGTCACTTTGTAGCTACCAGCTTCGTGATGCTTGTTGACAACCGTCTTGATTGGTTCTCCAAGCATGTTGAAGATGGTAATCTTCACATCAGTGGCCTTCGGCAGAGAATAGGAAATCTCTGTCGTCGGGTTGAACGGATTCGGGTAATTCTGACCAAGCGAGTATTCCGTCGGGATAGTCGTCGGATTCACGGAAAGGATTTTGTCCTTGACGAGTTTCAGACGATATCCAGGACGCGTGTCGTTGGTTGGCGGAGTACTTAAGGTTGTAAACAACCCGTCCGTAGCTTCGACGAACCATACGACCTCGAGTTCCTTCGTGGTCGGCAGACCGCTGATCGTGTTGATGACGTTCGAAAGTTGGCCCTGGTTAATGGTCAACTTCTCCGCCTTGCCAGAATTGTTCGATGCATAGGAATCTGCACGTGTCAAGCTCTGGGCATCAACGAATGTCAGCGTGTACCGTACGTCGTCGGAATATTTCGTTTGATCGTACTTCGAAATCTGGATATCCGTATATGGATCAACGGCTTTGTCCCAAGTAAAGTCTTCCTGATTCAGTGCAGCCATCAGCTTGATTTCGCTGTTGTCGGCCGGGGCGATCAGGTTGAAGTTACCCGGTGCGTGAGTCATGATCTCATACGGATCAGAGATTCCACGAACGGTCTGAGGAGCGGCGATGGAGTATGCCGTAATGGTCTGGAGTTGATCATTCGGCTTCTCGCGCT
>JAADGX010000063.1:0-1440 GCA_013152135.1 Chlorobiota bacterium | reverse complement strand
GATGAAGAAGTTCGTGGGTCCCTTGATGAAGTGCGTTCCCGAGAAGATATCAGCCGAGCCGAGATTCGTATTGTTGAACTCACCTGGGAAGCGAGCCGCAAACGCGGTACGGATCTCTTCGTTGGATACGTTGAGATACATATCGCGCGGATACACGGTAATCTCGTATCTACGCATCACGAACACCTTGTCGGTCGGAGTTGCCTCAGTCACATCGACCAAGTAATTCGTAATGGTATTCGACTTGAAGTTCATCTTCGCGGAGACGTTCTTCAACGACGCTGCCGCAGGTGTAGCGGTGATGGATACACCAGTCTCCGCCTTTGTATCGGTCAGGCAGATTGTAGTGACACCATCAACAAATACATCCTTAGGCAATGTCCACTTGTTATCCACACTTGGTACAGCAGCCAAGATGTTGCCATCCTTGTCCTTGATAACTGCCCACGTGTATCCGTCAGGATCACTGTTCCAGCTCTGTGCACTGGTATCAGTGTTGGCCGTGGAGTTATTCAGTTCAAGAGTGACATCCTGACCGTTGCGATCCCAGTCGCGGATAACGTTTCCGTTCTTGTCTTTTGCCGTGAGGGTGAAGCACACTTCCTCACCCGTCAGCTTGTTGATGTCTGCCGCAGTTGCTGCAGGATCGATCTCAATGCCACCCTGATCCAATTTCGTCAGGATAAGTCTATTGGGACCGGCCGAGCAGATGTGCGGACGACAACCAACACCGCTCCAGCTCGAATCGAAGACCACTGGCTCGCGACCGTTGGTAAAGTTGAAGTCCTTGACATCAACCCACCAGTCAATCGCAACAGTATCCGCGCTCGTACTGGTCGGATCGTTGGAGTAACCACCAAAGATGGTCTGAATCAACGATGCCGGGATGGAGAACTGCGTGGCATTCACGCCGGCGTTCAAAGTAATGGTAGTATCAACCGGGACGCCACCCTTTCCAGCCGGGAAGAAGCGGACGACCTTGATACGTACCTGATAGGTCAAAGTATCCACAGTCCGACCCGCAACATCTTCCCATTTCTGGGTTGCCGGGTTGAACTGTTTGAATCCACCAATCAGGATACCCTTGTCGATGTTAACATCGCCAGCGGGGCTCCAGGACACGGTTGGGCTGAACGTCGCATCAACGCCGGTAACAACAGTGTTGTTCGCCGGAGTCAAGCCGCCAGCACAAACCGGACGACGGTTGATGGAAAACACCAACGGCGGTGTCAACTGAGTCTGTGGACCCTGCTGACGTATGCTTGAGCCAGCCGTATCAGAACTGGTCACGAGACCCAGTTTATTTTCTGCCGTCACAAACCATTTCATCCGCATGACAAGACTGTCAGGACCATTCGGCTGTGGCTGGACACCTGGACGGAAGACCAGGTTGTAGAGGCTTAATCCATCAATGCTAAGCACGTTGGAAAGCCCATCATT
>JAADGX010000320.1 GCA_013152135.1 Chlorobiota bacterium | reverse complement strand
ATGTCACGTGAAGCGGCACCCGCCGTTGGTACGGGCTCTCGGAGTTGGTGTAGAGGCAATAACCATCTTCGAACGTCACCGCGTCCTGGATCAAATCCTGGGAGACGTTCAACAATTTCTCCAGTTGCTGGAGGTCATCGACGAATCGAATGGGCCCGATGAAATACGCCTGGATCTTTCGGGCGAGGTACAAATCGAGCGAGGCTGAATCCTCGACCGTCAGGGCGAACCCGATGCCGTGCCGGCGGCCTGCCGTAAGCATGGTATTCAAAATATCCACGAAGCGCTCCGTTCCTGCTTCTCCGTGCGCCCCGCCGTTGCGGGTGAGAAATTCGTCGGCGTTGTTGAAGATGAACAACACCGGCGTGCGGGTTTTCAAATGGCGGAGGCGTTCCTCGGTCAATCGCTGCAGGATGGTGCTCACGAAACGCAGGATATCCGTCCCCCGTTGTCCCTGGGCGATGGTCAGGCTTGAATGATGCTCGTTATTGAGACGTTTAACCATGTCCTCGACCGTGACGCGCGCAGAGGCGGGAATATCCTTGGATATGGATTCGAACTGCGTCTGGATCTCGTTGCGCAAATCCAGAAGGGTACGCCGGACGGGCTGCGATTTCACGTCGTGACTGGTTTCGTCGATCATGTCCACGATATCGGAGACGTTGCGCTCGTTGAATCGTTCACCCTGGAAATGGTTGGCGATACCATTCATCAGTTCGGTCACGATCGTGACACCGTCTTCGTCCAGGCCGTCAACAAGATCGACCCTGATTTCATTGATGAACTCGTTGACCGTCGGCTCGTGCGGTCGATACACGCTGACCCGGTTTTTCTTCAAGGCGTTGGCAAGAGGATACGTGAAATCTCGGCGCCTGCTTTCCAGGATGCTGGGAAGGATCATCATGTCCAGGTAATCGAATACCGCCCGTTTGAACGTCTGCCGGTCCGACGGGTTGCGCAACGCGCCGAAGACGGAGGACGGGAGAAAGCGGTCGTTCAAACAGAGCAGCATGGAGTAATCGTTTTCGCCGAATTCATGCGCAAGCGAGAGCGTGCCCGCATAGTTCACGTCGCAATACACGATGTGAACGGGATGTTCCGCGCCTTTGAGCAAGGCGTGGACGAGGGTATTGGTGATGGTCGTGCGCGCCCGCGGCTTGGCGGATACGATGGCCACGTTGCCGCGGATGAGCGACATCGCGTCAACGCCGATGTTCACATCCGGGTTCGTGGCACACGTCCCGATGTCGATCCGGGATCCGTTTTCCTTGCTCCGGCTTTCCGGGGCGAGATGGTGCAGGATGGTCCGCGTCATGTCGCTGTCGAGTACAAACGCCTCCGCCTCGAACAACGGTACCGTATCGGCGGCTTTAACCTCGACGACCGGGGTTTTCAAACGTGGCTTCTCGATGCAAAGCTCGATACCGAGGGGCGCGCTCTGGCAGGTGAGTTGAATCTTGCCTGCGCTCCGCCGTGCCTGGTTTTCCGGAAAGGAGGAGATAACCTGCAGGATGCAGTAGCGCGGACTCTTCGAGTGATGGAAAATGTTCTCCGCCGCGATGAGGGTGCCCGCCTGTATCAGGCCGATCTCCTCGACCGTCGTTTCGACGGATATACGGCATTGGAACTTGGTTTGGGCGTTCTTGGAAATATCGCCCACGATGGCTTTTACCTTTTTTTCAAACATAGCTCTTGACAGTAAGTCTTAAGAAAAACGTAGTGCGCCGTGTATGCAGTTATGGAAGCAACTCGGCGTCGAGTTCGTCAATAATCGTTTTCACGATTGGATGCGGCGGATCGGATGAGGATGAGAGTGTGGCAGCGCTTTGGCGAGTGTCCGTGGAAACATGGAAACGTGGAATCAGTCTTATACCGAAATAGTCCTGGAATTGCTTCCGGATAAGCTCGTATTCCTGACTCAGTTGTTGCATGCAGAATTCATCGTTGCAGGCGATATTCAGATTGTCGCCTTTCACGGTGACCGGCTTGCACAGTCCGAGATTCAACCCGAGGGTGCGTTTCGACTGGACATTCTTTGCGAACTGCGCCCATCGTTCCGCGATGTTTCCCGGGACCGGTTCACCACTGCCCTGCATCGAAGCCGAAGCGGGAAACGAGGCCTGCTTCGATGGAGCATATTCCCCCTTGCCCGGTTCCGTGATCTTGTTGAACAAGGATGGTGATCCCGTATCACTGCCCGAACCACGCCGGGAATGATCCGCGGATGCTGAATCCGGTGATGAATCCAGTTTTTTGATGAGATCGTGAAGCTCCACGGTGCTGGTCATTTTAATCATTTTCATCACCGCGATTTCAAACACGATCCGCTGCTGGCCGGAGAACCGAACGGATTGCTTGGCATCCGAAACGATGTTGATCAGTCGGAGGAGATCGCTTTCCGGAAAGTTCGGCGCTTCCTGCCGGTATCGCTCCCGTTCTTGTTCACCGGTTTCAATCAAGCGTGTCTCACCCGTGCTGCGGGCCACGAAAAGATTCCGCAAGTGTTCTTCCACGCCAACCAGAAATTCCTGTATGTCATATCCACTGCTCACCACATCCTCAACGAATGTGAATCCACCTCTGGTATCCTTTTCCTTTATAAGATTGGTTAATCGGAAGAAGTACTCCCGATCGACCAGGTGCAGCACGTCGCGTACGGCAACGCTGGTGATGCCTTCTTCGCTGAACGAGACGACCTGGTCGAAGATGCTCTGTGCGTCGCGCATGGAGCCATCCGCCTTCCTGGCGATGGTAACCAGCGCGTCTTCCTCGGCCGTGATCCCGTCCTGCCCGGCAATGTGCTGCAATTGCGACACGATTTCATCCACGCGCATCCGCCGAAAATCGAACCGCTGACACCGCGACATGATTGTCGGAGGCAGCTTGTGCGGCTCGGTCGTGGCGAGAATGAAGATCACGTGGGGAGGCGGTTCCTCCAAGGTCTTCAACAGCGCGTTGAACGCTTCCGGGGTGAGCATGTGCACTTCATCGATGATGTACACCTTGTTTTTGGCGCTCGTGGGAACGTAATGCACGCCCTCGCGCAGGTTCCTGATCTCGCCCACCCCCCGGTTCGACGCTCCGTCGATCTCCAGGACGTCGATATGGCGCCCCTCCGAAATCTGGAGACACGTGTCGCAGGTGTTGCACGGCTCGGCTTCACGAACGTCCGGACAATTGATTGCCTTGGCGAAAAGCCGTGCTGTTGTCGTCTTCCCGATTCCCCGCGGGCCACAGAACAAGTAGGCGTGGGCGATGCGATTGGATCGAATCGCATTCACCAGCGTCTTGATGATATGCTCCTGCCCAACGACGTCGCTGAAACGCTGGGGACGATATTTTCGTGCTGTTACGAGAAATGCCATAAAAACAACCCTATCTCAGGGTAGTAAAAGATAGCTCCCGGCGCCTTGTCAATCAAGAAGCCTCGAAATATCTATTCGACGCAATCGGAAGGAGACGAGGGGCAAGTTTTGTATTCAACGTTATATCTACAAAATTTGTACTTTTAATATCTGGTGTTTGAGTCTTTAAGGAGATGATCATGAACATGAAATACTTATACCTGGCGCTCGCCGTTGTTCTTGTCGGAGTAGTCTTGTTTCTCGCCTTCGATCAGGACACATCCGCGCCCGCTGACGCAGCCGCCGGTTTGCCCGAGGGCCATCCCGAGATGGGCGCCCGGCAAGATGGAGCCCCCGATGCTGAAGGCCCGACCGCGTCCAACGTCCGCGAGGATTATTACCAGCGTGTTGATAACCTCAAAGCGAAAGTCGAGAAGGATCCATCCGATCTCGAATCCGCCCTGGAGTTGGCCAGGTTGCTGCGTGATGGTCACCGGGCCGAGGAGTCGATCAAGTACTTCGATCTGTATCTCAAGGCGAATCCGAATTCGGTGAATGCCATGCTGGATCTTTCCGTCTCGCACTTCATGATAGGAAACCGCGACGAGGCGATGAAATTAACGCAAAAGATCCTCAGCATCGATCCCAAGAACGCAACTGCCATGTACAACCTCGGAGCCCTTTACGCCTCGCAGGAAAAATTTGACAAGGCTCGCGAGGTCTGGAAGGATCTCATTGCAGCGCATCCCGAAGATGAAAATTCCATCAGGGCCAAGGAGGCGTTAGAGCGGCTTAAGTAATGCCCGAGCGCATCCTCGTTCTGCGCACCGACCGCCTTGGTGACGTCATCCTCTCCCTGCCGATTGCCGGTGCGTTGAAACACCACGACCCCCGAACACACGTGTGCTATGGCGTCGGTCACTACCCGGCGCCTGTTCTATCGGTAGCGAAAGACGTGGACGAAGTGCTCCGGTTCAGCGAGAACAATCGGGATGCGTGGGTACAACACATGACGGCGGGTGATTTCACTGCCGCCGTTTTTGCCTTTCCCCGTCCCGACCTGGCCCTGGCTGCCCGCCGGGCGGGGATACCGGTTCGCGTCGGCACCGGATACCGGTGGTACTCGTACCGTTTCACACACCGGCATTTCGAACATCGCAAACACGCCGAATTCCACGAAGCACAATACAACGCGCACTTGCTGGAGCAACTGGGCATTTTTGTCGACGAGCCGCCCTTCCCTCGTTTGAGAATCGATGATCAGCTACGCGGGCGCGCCCGTGCCATTCTGCGGGATACCGGCATGACATCGGAAAGATTCGTAGTCCTGCATCCCGGGTCTGGAAAGTCAGCGCCTGCATGGAACGCGAAGAGTTTTCGAAACCTGGCCGCGCTCATCGCGCGGCGTATTCCCGGTGTCCGGATAGTCGTGACGGGCGCGCACCGTGAGGAAGCACTGATGCGGGAAGTTGCCGCCGGGGCGCCGGGGTCCGCTATTCCCCTCATACCGCAGGTCGATCTTGTGACACTGGCCGCCGTTTTTGAACAGGCGTCGGTGTTTATCAGCAATTCGACGGGACCGCTGCACCTCGCTGCAGCCGCAGGGACGGCAGTGGTGGGAATATACCCGGGGCTGGCCGGCGTCACGGGCGCCAGGCGATGGGCTCCCTTAACCAGGCGCGCTCGGATCGTTTACCCGCATTCCGGCGACATCCCGGCGGAAGACGTGTACGAGGCTATGCACGTTCTGTTGGATGGAACGGAAAAGCCTTTCGATCCGTACCATCCTGGTAACGGAATAACAGGAGAATGATGATGCGGATTACAACACACGTGATTGGGTTCCTGGCGCTCTCCCTGGGCTGCCAGGTCGGAAGCGGAGCCGGGAGTCACGAACATGTTTCACCGGCGGTGGATTCACTCAAAACACGACCTTCGTTTCGGACCGTTAAGAATCGGGCGTTCACAAAAGGTGAAGAACTCGTCTACGATGTGAATTACGGTTTCGTTACGGCGGGCGAAGCAACCATAACCATCCCGGAGTACCGGACAATCAGGGGCCGTAAATGCTACCACGTCCTTTTTCACGTCAAGAGCAAACCGTTTTTCGATGTGTTCTACAAAGTCCGCGATCGCTACGAGACATATATTGATACCCGCGGGATTTTTCCATGGAAATTCGAACAACACATCCGGGAAGGAGGATATTCCAGGGATTTCATCGTTTCTTTTGATCATTACACGCGGAAAGCGATTACGAAAGACAGGAACTACGATATTCCTCTTTACGTGCAGGACATCATGTCGGCGTTGTTTTACGTGCGCACGATGAATTTCGACGGCTTTCGACCAGGGCAAAAAGTCTGGCTGAGGAATTTTTACAAGGACTCGACGTACACGTTGGGCGTCAAGTACCTCGGACGACAGGAAATCGACGTCGAAGCCGGCACGTTTAAAACGATCATTTTGCAGCCGCTTATTTCCGAAGGTGGATTGTTCAAGGCAAGCGGTCGTATTTTCGTCTGGGTGTCCGATGACGAGCGGAAAATTCCCGTACAAGTCAAAGCGGAAATTCCCATCGGTTCGATTGTCGGAGAACTTATTCGATACCGTGGCGTGCGTCTTCCCCTTCGCGGAAAGATCGACGATTAAAGCGCATCATTCCGATCAAAGCCCTCCATCAAATCACTCTTGCTGTTGGGCAATGTATCGAAAGCTTGTACATTGGTTTTCAGATACGAAACCGACAAAATTCATAAACGAGCATGTTCAACCGGTTAGATTTCTCCAAGATTCGTACGTTCTCCATCAAGGACCGGCAAAGTAAAGTTGACATCAAACGATTTGCCAGGCCCGTCGACCCTGCGCGCGATTCGCTGTCGACTTTTATCGATTCCCTTCCGGATATCCTGCGCGCCCGTGATTTGCGCCACGTGGTGTCGGTCATCGTGGATTCAATGAGAAAAGAAGCGCCGCGCATCGTCATGATGGGCGCGCATGTCGTCAAAGTCGGGTTAAATCCCCTTATCATCGATCTGCTCCGGCGCGGCGTGATCAGCCATATCGCCATGAACAGCGCCGCCGCCATCCACGACTGCGAAACCGCCTTGTTCGGCGTCACCTCGGAAGATGTCGCCGCTTCGATCACCGACGGGACCTTCGGCATGTCGCGCGAAACCGGAGAATTCATTAACGGAACTCTTGCCGCCCGTTACCCGGACAATAACGTGGGGTATGGAGAAGCCTTGGGGAGACGATTGCTGGATGATCGCGCCCCCAATCTCGATGCTTCAATCCTGGCCCAATGTATCCGGGAGGACGTTCCCGTCACCGTGCACGCGGCTATCGGGACGGATATCGTTCACCAGCAGCCGGGCATGGACGGAGCGGTTACCGGAGAAATGACCTACCGGGATTTCCAGGTTTTCGCGGCCTCGGTAGCAGGTTTGGAGAAAGGCGGGGTCGTTTTGAATATCGGTTCCGCGGTGATATTGCCCGAGATCTTTTTGAAAGCGTTGACCATCGCCCGTAATCTCGGGCACAAGGCGTACGGCTTTTTGACCGCGAATTTCGACATGATCGATCACTACCGGCCACGCGTGAACGTGGTCGAACGCCCGACGAAAGACGGCGGAGAAGGGTACATGTTTCTCGGTCACCACGAGATCATGATCCCCCTGTTGGCAGCAATGATTCTTGTGAAAATCGGAGATAATCCAGTATGACCGAGTTCCCCCAAGGTCCAATGCCGGGAAACGGCGAATCGGGCGAAGATCGATCGTTGTGGCGTTTTCGAGGTCAGATTTCGCCCGTTGCGTACGGTTTGATCATCCTCGTTGTCGTGTTTTTCCTGTACCAGGTTGTCGGCGGTATTCTGACCTACCTGTTCTTGGGATCGACCGTAACCAAAGAGAATGTCAACCTGATGCGTACGACGTCGTTGATCGGGCAAGTCGTATTCATGTTGATCCCGAGCATTTGGCTGGTGCATCTCAACGGGTGGGACCTCCGCAAGCATTTCAGAATCCGTGCCCCGGGATGGCGACCGGTACTGCTGGTCATCCTGTCCGTCGCTTCCTTACAGATTATCCTCCAGGTCTATCTTTTCGCACAGGAGTATGTGCTCCAGAACTACCTGACGCCGGATTCACTGAAACCGTTGATTGAAAGTATCCGGAAGATGATCAACGATTTGTACACGAAGCTCGTTTATGCCGACTCGCCGCTGGAATTGCTGTTTGTGGTTTTGGTGATCGCGGTCACTCCTGCGATTTGTGAAGAGAGCGTATTTCGGGGAGCGGTGCAAAGCGCTTTTGAGAAGAGCCTTCCGCTGAAATGGGCGCTCTTGTTATGCGGAACGATCTTCGCGCTGTTTCATCTCAACCCCTTTGCCTTTGTACCACTCGTCATACTGGGCACCTATTTCAGCTTCATCGTATGGAGGGGAGGGTCCATCTTCCTGTCGGTCATTGCGCATTTCACCAATAACGCCATTGCCGCAATATTCTTATATTTCCTGGGAACGGAGTCCATCATTACTCCATCGGAGACCGGAGGAGATATTTCCACCCTGGTTTTGTTCGGCAATTTGACTGCCGGGCTTTTAGTCTTCGTTGTGTGCACGTATTTCTTCTGGAAAATTACCACGAGTAAAGAACAACCATCCTCAAATCACGCGGGAGATCAACATGAAGTATTGTCCTAAATGTCACTCGGAATACCAGGATTCAGCAACAATCTGCGCGGATTGCCAGACGCCCCTGGTGAACTACGTTCCGTTCTGCAAAAAGTGTGACGGCGACATCGGGGAGCGGGATATTTTTTGTCCGCATTGCGGCGTGTTGCTCCCGGAACGTATCCCCGATGAAAACGATGTGCCCGAGTGCGAGGACCACCC
>JAADGX010000319.1 GCA_013152135.1 Chlorobiota bacterium | reverse complement strand
CTGCATTTCCACGATTTCACGACCTTTATCAACTGGTTTCTTCCCCTGAGATTTTTTCTCCGCAAGCCGACGTATGCGATCACGTATCACGGGTTCGAGGGCTGGCCTATCCGTTGGAAACACAAGGTTTTACGGAGATTTACTTCATGGCTCATGCATGTGCGACTGGGAGTTGGGGATTACATCTCAGAGTATTATGGGCATCAGATAGACAGTTATTATATCGGGGCCCCGGTCCATTTTCACACCGAGGAGCGTGCTCCGGTTCGTCGCCGGTTCGTCTTTATCGGAAGACTGGAACGGGACACGGAAATACTGCCCTTTGTGCGATGCCTTCACGCTGCCGCCAACACGGTTGAAGAGCCCTTGACTTTGAGGCTCATCGGAGACGGCAGTCTGCTCCGGGACTTGCTGGCGCTGCGTTCAGAGAAACTGGAAATTTCACACATACCGGCAACGAATTCGGTCGAAGAGGAATTGCAAGCAGCGGAGTTCGTTGTTTGTACGGGATTTCTCGCCTTGTTCGACGCGTTCAGCTTTCAGCGACCGGCGTTGGTCCCCGCTTTTTCAGAAATTAAAAAGCAGTATTTTAAATCAATTCCGGCGATTGAGCGCATGGCATTCATCGGTTACGGGGAAGGGGAGATGGTTCAATTACTGAGACGACTTCTTGAGGGGGAGGAAACATACAGCCATGATTCCGTTGTTTGCAGAGCCGGGGAATTCGTTTCAAACCTGAGTTGGAAATCCATTGCGTTGCAGCATCTTGCCCTGTACGAGAAATCATAATCACCCAGAGTGTTTTTATCATAAGAATCATTGACGAGTTCATGACGTTAAAACGTCCCCAGCATTTCGTTTTCTTAGGTCTGACAACATTCGACAGCCTACCCCAGCGCGAGCACGCCCTTGCCCGCCAGCTTGCCAATGATGGACATAACGTAGATTTTATCGAGATCCCACCGTCGTCGGCGGGAAGAATAAGGACCTTTCTGGACAGGCTGTTCTCGCCTGTCAGCATGCAAAACGGTTTTTCGTACAATGGCATCCCGGAAAATTTGCGGATCCATACGCCGCCGATGGTCCCGACAGCCGTGCGAAACAGCCTCACTCCCGCCCTGGACAGGTGGCTGTTCCGAAAATGGTTCAAGCGAACATTTCCGCGCGATTCCTTGGCCGATGCTATCGTGATGGTCATGTTTCCCATGTGGTGGAAATGGTATGTTGACAAGTCATTCCTGGGAGCCCGGTGCATCATCTACGACATTGCCGATGCTCTCGACATACAAGGAACGAGTCGAAAAGTCCTTCATAAGCTCGAGATCGCGGAAGCAGGACTCAAGGATGAAGTCGATGTCATAACGTACTCCGCGTACGAGATGAGAGCGGAGATCGAAGAAAAATTCCCCGGAATTCACTCGGTCAGGCTGCCCAATGCCGTCAGCGCATCGTTTTTCAACGGTGCGAAACGAAACGGCAATCACCCCAGACCCGGCCATATCGGGTTCATCGGCATGATGAATTCCCGATGGGTTGACACAGAACTCATCGAGCAGATCATCCGGAAATTTCCCGAATGCACGGTATCGCTGATCGGCCCCGTGGAATCCCGTTTCGTCCGCCGCTACAAAAAATACCGCAACCTGAAACTCCATGGATTCGTGCACCATGAAGCGCTGCCGCATTATCTTTCCAGGATGGATGTCGCGATAATTCCTTTCCAGCGCAATAATATCACCAGGGTTGTGAATCCGCTCAAGGTGTACGAGTACTGTACCGCTGGTGTGCCCGTTGTCGCCAGTTGGACGGAAGAGCTGGAGCACATGCGGGATGTCGTGTACCTGGCACATGACGAGGAACAGTTCCTGGAGAAAATCGACGTCGCGCTACGAGAAGAAAACCTTGCTCTACGCCAAAAACGAAGGGCGTACGCGGAAAAGAACTCGTGGACAGCACGAATAAGGACATTGTACAATGCCATTGGCGACGTCTGCCCGGACTTGCGAGCAAAAACCGGCCCGTCACAAAGCAGTGATTCCATTGGTTGATTTGTTCCGAAATCTGTTATACAAGTCCGGGAGCTGGATATTGCGGTTCCTGGAAACGTCGGAAGTACACGGCGCTTTGCTGCGATTGCGCAAAGGCGGGCATTCCATTCATCCCTCTGTAAAAATCGACCGGAACGTGCGACTCCGGGTCTCGGAAAAAGGCCGTCTCACGATTGAAGAAGGGGTACATATCCTCCAGGATTCCTGGATTATCGTCGAGGAGGGGGATCACCTGGTTCTCGGACAAAACGTGTTTATTTCTCAGCATTGTACCATTTCCGGAACGGTGACCATCGGGCGCGATTCGCTCATCGCAGGATTCGTAACGATAGTGGACGCCACCCATGTTTTCGATGACAGCACGATTCCTGTCAATCAGCAGGGAGGAAGAAAAGAGCCGATATCCATCGGTGAAGACGTTTGGATTGGGACGTCGTCGGTTATATTGCAGGGAGTAAACATCGGTAATCACGCGGTGATCGGAGCGAACAGTACCGTAACGAAGGATATTCCCCCCTGGGCAATCGCCGCGGGAAGCCCGGCGAAAGTACTTCGGTATCGAAAGCGATGATTCGGGTTGTCCGAACGGATTTTTCCGACTGCCATTTAGAACGATGGTGGAAGGAAAAGTACGAGCAAGGGGCGCTGTTGACCGACACGCCTTTTCAGTCGTGGGACTGGAATTACTGCTGGTGGAAGTATTTCATCGACTCCGACCCGAACAGGGAGCTTTTTCTGTTGAAGGCGGTGGATGGAGATGAAATCATCGCGGTTGCCCCGTGGTTCATACAGAAGCGAAAAATCGGCGGGTATTCGCTTTGGAACTACGTGCTATGGATTGCCAACGAGTTGTCCCCTTATCCGGACCTCGTCGTCGAATCGAAAAACGCCCAGAATATCTGGGGGAGCTTTTTAAGGTTTTGCTTAACACAGTACGAGGATATCTGGTTTATTTTCAATGATATGCATCCTCACAGCTCAATCCAGGACTTTAGCCTTGAAGGGTATGAATGCTATAAAAAGCATTCCAATACGTCCCTTCGTCTTAATTTCTCGCAAGATACCGCAGATATTGAGGGTTTTCATCCCAACCTGCGGCGAGGTCTCAAAAAGGCCCTCCGGGAATTTCATTCTTCTGATGGATGGAAATGGATGATCCACGCGCC
>JAADGX010000322.1 GCA_013152135.1 Chlorobiota bacterium | reverse complement strand
AAGCATGACCGGTATCATCGCCTTGGAATTCGAGGGAAGAATGATCTTTTCCGAAAGAGCAAGCATGACCTCGTCGGGGCAACCGGTCAACGCCACCTCTTTCCGATCCCCAAGGGCATCATAATCGCAATGCTGGCGGAACGATCCGGGCTGAAGCATGAACAACGTATGTGTTTCCGTATCGCGATCCGGCACCCGGAACAACAACGTAACAACCGTACCCGCGAAAGCGCTGGGCACGGCTCCTTGAAAGCGAATCCCGATATTTCCCGAGCTTTCCTCCGTCACAGAAACCCCCGCGGAATCGAAGATGCCACCGGACACTTCATACCCCACGTAGGTCATGTGGTTGAAATTGAAAGTGCACAAGATCGAACCGTTTGTTGTGTCACCCGGAGTTAAATGTCCTTGAATGATGATCGGAATTCTCAGGAGCTGGTTATCATTAATCGTGTCCTTCGCCTGGATGAAGAACTGGACCGTTTCACGCCTTACTGGCGCCTGGTACGAAAACAGCGCTTTGTCGGATTGTGTGTCCATGTTGACGAGGACTTCCACAACACGCAAAGTGCCATCCGGACAATCCTCCGACGACCTGTACGAAAGGGTGCACAGCCCGCGGTAAATGTACTTGGCAATCGATTGGTACAAGGCTTTCAGGTCCTTCGCTTCAGGCGCGAAAATAAACTTCCCCCCCGTTTGGCTTGCAATCAGGCTCAGCTTTGTCGAATCGACGTCCGAACCAAGTCCAATAGTGAAGACGGGAATACCTGCTTTTTGCGCGGCGGCGATAGCTTCATATTCATTCCATGTTGAAAGGAAATCATTCCCGTCGGTCAGGATTACGATCACTTTCTTGTTGGGACGATTCCTCAACCTGTTAACAGCTTCGTACACGGCATCATAAATCGCCGTCCCCGGTCGCGGTCGCGCATTGACAATGACATCCATCAACGTCTTCTTGTCAGCGGTAAATGTCTGGTCAACCAGGAAGTCGCGCGCAAACGTCATGAAGGCAGCTTCATCAACTTGTCGCATGTTGAGAACGAAATCGGCAAACGCTCGCCTCGCGTACACAAGCTTGGTGCTGTCGGGATCGACATCGTTGCGGCCGGGATAGAATATCATGCTGTAACTGACATCCATGACAAGCGCCAACGATAACGCGGGCGAACTCGAGTCCGCCGTGCAAACAAGTTTAATCGGGGACTGGATTACACCGTTTTCCAGTACGGTAAAGTTGGACTCATTGATATTGATGAGCGGCCCGTTCCTGTTCGTCACCCGAACGGTCATGGAAATATCGGGAAACTGGCTGGTATCGACACTGCTGACGTTGAGTTGTAATTCCTGCCCCGGAGCGCTTGTAAAAGCGCAGGCAAGAATCAACACCGTCATCGATGCGATCCACCTGCAATTTCTCAACCGTAATAACTCATTCATTCCGTTTTCCTCCCCCATGCAAAAAGCCGCGACGCATCCGCCGATCAGGGCATGTCTCTCTCCGATGCGGATGAATGGATCCTAAAGCGAATCTCGACCCGGCGGTTTTTCTCTCTTGCCTCTTCTGTTTGGTTGGGTATAGCGGGTAAAACTTCACCGTGAGCCGTCACCTTGCAGCGCGATCGATTAATCCCATGTGCGGCGAAATACCGCACCACCGCCGCCCCCCTCTTTCGCGAAAGTCTCAAGTTATACAGTTCCGTTCCCATGTCGTCGGTGTGCGCGTCCAGGTATACCTCCGTTTCCGGTTCCTCTTTTAATATGGCGATGACCTTATCAAGGACGCGGGCCGCGTCACTGCGGATATTCGCCTTGTCGAAATCGAAATGAACGACGAACAGCGCCGTCGAATCCAGAGCCACCTCATCGCTGGCAGCCGCGGATTTAACCTTTCCGCCTGGCGGGAGTAAAATATTTTTGCGGTATTCACGAAAGCGCAGGTCTCGGGGAATATTGACCTCCAGCGTCCTGGTTGCGTATCCGTTTGCTTGCGCCGTGAGTTTCAGTCGACTGCCCGGCCTGATGCGAAAGCGATAGGAACCCGTCCGGTCCGTCGCCAGCTCCACGTCTTCACCGGAATCCCGGTTGTAGATGCGCACCATGGCACCCGGAAGAGGCGTAGCTGTAACGGAGTCTCCTACTCTTCCAACGATAAACCACTGATAGCGTGTCGTATCCTTGTACGGGTTGGGAAAAGCGGCGAAAATATCAAGACCGCCCAGTGATCCCTCGCGCGATGAAGCAAGATAGATTGTATCTTCCTCGGCGGAAACGGAAAAGAACAACTCGTCGGCGGCGGAGTTGATCGGCGTACCAATGTTAACCGGCTCGTTCCATTTCCAAACTCGCGAACGCGTGTTGCGCAACGCTATCATCAGATCCATTCCTCCCACGCCTCCATGCCCGTCGGATGCGAAGTAAAGCGTTGTACCATCCGGCGAAAGAAACGGCGATTTTTCGTCCCCGTTCGAATTGATTACCGGGCCGAGGTTCCTGGGTTTCCCCCAACGGCCGTTCCGCAGTTTTTTCGAAACATACAGGTCGGTACCACCGAATCCCCCGGGGCGATCCGACGCAAACAGAAAGTATTGACCGTCGTTTGATACGAAGGGCTGAGAATCCCAGTACTCCGAATTGATCGGCTTTCCAAGATTTTGCACCTGTTCGAGTCGACCGTTTACGAAACGGGCCTTGTAGATGTCGCAACCACCAACAGCGTCTTCCGCGTCGCATTCCACGAAATACACGACCTGCCCGCTGACGTCGATGAAGGGCGCGCCTTCATCATTTTCGGTATTGATGCTCCCGCTCATGTATTCCGCCATGCTCCATCCGGTGCGGCTTCTTTTTGCCATCCACAGGTCATCCTGCTGGTCAATACCGCCGGGCGCCGGGCGCTTGCTCGTAAACAGGAGTAATTTCCCGTCGTAGGAAACGAACGGACTGTAATCATCATACGGGGAGTTGATTTGCGGTCCGAGGTTCACAACCTTTACGTAGGAAAAATTCCGAATGCTTTCAGTGGAGGATCCGCATCCAGCCGCGAACATCAATGCTAAAATCCCCAGCAGGGTGACTCTCGTACGAGTGCCTAACGTAAATCGTTTCATGAATCGTAGTGGTTTCATTTCAAGACAAATTTTATCACACCGACGGCACGCAGGGTATTGACCTCCCATCCGCCTACATTTGAAATACCGGTCACGGGCACCGTGTAGCTGACTTCC
>JAADGX010000307.1 GCA_013152135.1 Chlorobiota bacterium | reverse complement strand
CGAACGGATTGGCGGTTTTCCTGCGAGGTTCGTGGAAATCACCGGCGGCGAGCCCCTCGAACAAGAGGCTTCGCTCTCTCTCATGAAGCAACTCTGCGACGACGGCTACACCGTCGCCCTGGAAACCGGGGGCCACGTGGACGTCGCCATGGTCGACCCACGGGTGATAAAGATTCTGGACATCAAGTGCCCCGGATCGGGCATGGCGAAACGCACGCGCTGGAGCAACCTCGTGTGCCTTCACCCGCACGACGAAGTGAAATTCGTCGTGGCCGATGAAGACGACTACCGCTTCGCCGCCGCCACCATCCGGCAACACGATTTGCCGCACCGGGTTTCTTCCATTTTCATTTCACCCGTCCACGGCGGTCTGAAACTGGAAACTCTCGCCGGATGGATGCTCGAAGACGGGCTCCCCGCGCGACTTCATATCCAGTTGCATAAGTACATTTGGAGCCCTGATCGAAGGGGCGTGTGATTTTTTCAATCTGCAAAACAAAAATTGATGACGAATACTTGAGGAGATTTTCGCGTGGCGCAAATAGAAACATTCGATAATCCATACCCTGGACGCGATTACGAGATCACCCACGTAAACCCCGAGTTCACCTCGGTGTGCCCGAAAACCGGCTTGCCGGATTTCGGCACAATTACCGTACAGTACGTTCCGGACAAGCTCTGCATCGAGTTGAAATCGTTGAAGTACTACTACCTGGAATACCGAAACAAGGGCGCCTTTTTTGAAACCCTGGTCAATCAGATCCTCGACGACCTGGTCGCTGCTTGCCATCCCCGGTGGATGATCGTAAGCGGCGAGTTCAACACTCGTGGCGGGATTCACTCGATCGTGGAAGCGGAATACCACGCCAACGGAAGCTGACCTGCCATGCCGACCAAACCAGGCGCCGTTGTTCTTGCAAGCGGAGGGATGGATTCGTGCGTGACTACCGCTATCGCCGCGCAATCGTTTCGCCTGTACATGCTTCACGTCAATTACGGCCAGCGCACGGAAAAGCGTGAGCTGCAGGCATTTCACGACATCGCCGACCATTATCACGCCCGGCGCCGTCTCGTGATCGACATCGACCACCTCAAACGCATCGGCGGTTCCAGTCTCACGGACGCATCCATGAAGCTGGAAGAAGGGGCGCCCGATCCGACCCGGATCCCCAGCACCTACGTGCCGTTCCGCAACGCGAACCTGCTCAGCATCGCCGTGAGCTGGGCGGAAGTCCTGGAAGCGGAAGCCATTTTCGTTGGAGCCGTGGAAGAAGATTCCAGTGGGTACCCCGATTGCCGTCAAGCGTTCTTCGAAGCGTTTCAAAAAGTGATCGAAACCGGCACCAGGTACGAACGACCCTTGCGGATCCACACTCCGCTCCTGCACATGCGCAAGAAAGACATCGTTGAAAAAGGGATGACCCTTGATGCCCCGCTGCACTTGACCTGGTCGTGCTACCAGCGGGAGGACGTTGCATGCGGTGTATGTGAATCCTGTCGCCTGCGCCTCCGTGGATTTGAGGAAGCCGGGTTCCGCGATCCTCTTCCGTACTTGCCCTCACAACCCTTGAGCAACGGATGAAATCCGTCCTCGTCATCGCCTATTACTTTCCCCCTTCCGGTGGACCGGGGGTGCAGCGCGTGTTGAAATTCGTCAAGTACCTGCGGGAGTTCGGCTGGCAGCCCGTCGTGCTCACGGTGGACAGCGCTGACTATCCCGCCCGGGACGAATCTCTCCTGAAAGAAATACCCGGCGATGTGCCCGTATACCGGACGAAAATATTCGAACCGTACGATTGGTACAGGAAGTTTACCGGGAAGAAAGCCGGAACGCCGGTAGACGTCAACACCATTCCTTCGTCCGGCGCGCGGCGCAGCGTGGCGGAGCAGTTGGCCGAGTTCATACGCGCCACGTTCTTCATTCCCGACGCGCGCATCGTGGTACCGGCACGCGGTGAAAGAAGGACTGCGCGTTATCCAAGAGCACGACATTTCCGCTTTGTACTCCTCGTCGCCGCCGTATACATGCGCTCTCATCGCGCGGCGGCTCAAGCGCCTGACCGGCTTGCCGTGGATTGCAGGGTTCCGCGACCCGTGGCGCGGTTTTCTCTCCACGCCGAAACGCTGGTTCATTCCCGACCTCGTGGACCGATACTTCGAACGACACACGTACCTGGAATGCGACCGCATGGAGGTCGCGTGGATCGGCATCCGAAAGGACTTCGCCACCAAGTATCCCGACATCCCCGTGGAGAAAGTCGTTCACCTGCCGAACGGATTCGACAGCGACGACTATCCGAATATTCCACCCGTTCAAAACGAACGCTTCACGGTCACCTACACGGGTTCGATGTACGGCAAGCGCAATCCAAAGGCGTTCCTGGAGGGTGTGCGGGTTGCGGTCGAATCCGGCAAGGTTTCGCTGGATGAGTTCAAGCTTCAATTCGTGGGACGGTTCGGCGATGAAGTCCTGCAAATGCTGCGCGATCCGATCCTCGCTCCTTCCATTTCCGTAACCGGTTACATTCCCCACTCGGAAAGCATACGGTTGCTGCTAACCTCCGACGCGCTGCTCATGGTTGTGGACGATTATCCGGGAAACGAAGAGATCGTGCCCGGCAAAGTCTTCGAGTACATCGGTTCACACAAACCGATCATCACCTTGGCGCCGGAAGGAGCAGTGAGCGGGATTATCAGGGAGACACGTTCGGGCATCGTCTGTTCATCCCACGATCATGCCTGTATCACCTCTGCCTTCCTGACGTTGTTCGATCGATGGAAACGTGGAGAACGACTCATCGACCCGGATGAAAACGCTATCACACAGTACGAACGGCGGGAAATCACGAAACGCTTGTCCTCGCTCCTGAACGAGATAACACAAAACACCCGCTGAATCCAGCGGGTGTTCGTAATCTCAACAGATATTTTCGTTAATGTGAGGGATAAGCCCGTGAATTCGGGCAAACCATCCTTACGGTTGTACGAGAAGTTTCCTTACTTCAGATCCAGCAGGCGACCGGAGGTAGATGAAGTACCCCCCCGGCGGTATAGATCGAGCCCGCCATGTCACCAGGTGCTCGCCTTGCGTAAAGACATCATCGGCGAGGAGGTCCACAGTTTCTCCCCGCATATCCACTATGCGGATACTGACCGGTACTTCTTTTTCCGTTCCCACGGAAAACGTAACCGTGAGATTTTCTCGTTCCCTGGTTATGGGATTGGGGTATTCTCCAAGCAAAGCAACGCGACCGGGGGCGGTCAAAATGGTTATGGTTCTTTCGCCGAGAATGCTCTCCTTCCCATCCGTATCGATCTGTCGAAGCCGGTAAACCCATTGACCCGTGGGGACCTCCTTGTCGACAAAGGTGTAGCGCGCGGACTGGTTCGTCGTCCCCTGCCCCTTGATGAAACCGACGTTTGACCATGCTTGTCGCGGCTTTTTCCTTTCGACGGCAAAACCGAGATTCCCCGTTTCAGTAGCAGTAATCCAGTCAAGATATACTGTAGACTTAATAGCACGAACCGAGAAACTCACCAGCTCGACGGGAAGGGGCTCGCCGTTTCGCTTCACTTTCTGGATGTAGACATGCTTGCCCGATCGCATATCCACCCATCCTATGGCCGCACCATGGAAACCGTCCGCCACCGCCACATGATCGAGTTGGGAATGCTTCGCCCTCACCACGGGCACACCGCCTGCAGCCCACAAAGCTTGCCCGGCGGGATTTAAACGCTGGCAATAAATATCTTCCGCTCTGTTCGCGCTGTCCCGTGTATCGGTCCAGACGACAATTGCTCCCTTAAGGCTGTCACCGACAACAACAGGATTGGTTTGATTCCCCTGGCCTGCAGCGACCGGTTTACCCTTGCCACTTCCCCATAACAGCGCTCCCGTGGGATCAATCCTTTGCGCATAAATATCGGCGTTGGCTCCGCTCCAATCTTCGTATACAACGATACTCCCGCCCTGTTGATCCGTGATCGTCCGGTGATTTCTAAGAAACCCGTTTTTCCCACCTACCGGCACTCCCGATACCGTCCATGTCCTGTTTCCTTGGTTATCCAGCCGCTGTCCGAAAACGCTCCCGTTGTTCCTGCTGTCTTCCCACGTGATGATCGTCGCTCCGTTCCCGGAGGAAACGATACGTGGAAATACCTGCGTTGCCGGATCGGTACAAACGGGATTCCCCCGGATATTCCAGAGCGGTGTCCCTTGAGGATCGAATTTCTGGGAATAAATATCGGAGTTCACCCCTCCATTGCGTAAATCAGCCCATGCAATGATAAATTCGGATGGATTGCCAGCGGCAAGAACGGGCATGGCCTGGTGCCCTCGTTCAATACAGACCGGAACACCATTCACCGCAAATGCAGGATCCCCGGATTCATTGATAACCTGTGCAAAGATATCCGTACCGCTGGCCTGGAGATTGCGGCCGTCCGTCCAGGCGATCACAATGGTGGATGGATCGAGTACGAGCACGGAAATCTGTTGTTGATCGCCGGGCGCGGAACAGATGCTTTTACCAAGCGGACCCCACATCAATGCACCGCTTTGATCGATGCGCTGTCCGAAAATATCCTTGTTTTTATTCCTTTCATCTACCCAGATAATAATACTCTCACCTCCAAAGAGAGAGTAGCAATGAATCTCGGACTTGGGACTATTGACCTCGCATATTTTCACACCGCTGTCTGGAAGCAAATAGTTCCCTCCACGCGTCAGGTGTTGGAAATACACGGTCTCTTCGGTGTACCGTACATCGCGCCAGGCGACAGCGGTTTCCCCTATTTCATTTGTCGCTACCGCTACATTGTCTTGATCGCTGTTCTCCGGGCATACACGCATGCCGTCGAGTTTCCATTGAGCAATCGACACTTGGTAGTAAACACACAGTGAAATAAACACGATAACAATAGTAGTGAACCTTTTCATCCACGGTCTCCCGGTCCGGTTGAAATCAATGCCATTTCAACATACAAAATTCAATTCATCCTTCATACAAAAGCCGGACCAGGAATAACCTCCCGGTCCGGCCTCATGCTCATGTTCACGGAGCCAAAGACCTCCGCAAACTCCATCGGCGATATGGCTACTTGATCAGGCTCATCTTCCGCGTGAACACCTTCTCGCCCGCCTGCAAACGGTAGTAGTACGTTCCGCTCGGGATGTCCCGCGCCGTG
>JAADGX010000028.1 GCA_013152135.1 Chlorobiota bacterium | reverse complement strand
ATGCGGGGACGCTGGTTCCGGTTTCGCTTGTAAGACGCACGGTCCCGGCCAGGCGGATGCGGTAGGGGAAGTCAGTAGCGTAGAGATCGAAGCCTCCATGGCCGCCCGCCCGGTCGGAAGCAAACAGGATGCGGTTGCGGTCGGCGGTCAGGAAAGGAAAGCAGTCGTTATACGCGCTGTTCACGGGGGCGGGCAGGTATTCCGGGGGCGTCCACGTCGTATCGGAAACGTGCCGCGTCCTTGCGATGTCGAAACCGCGGTTCTCGAGGCGGTTTGTCGCGAAGTACAGGTAGCCGTCTGGACCGAACTGGGGGGAGATTTCCGATGCCTCGCTGTTAACGTTTGAAGGTAGCGGTACGGGCGGCGACCAGTTTCCCTCGGCGTCCCGAGTCGTCATCCACAAATCGACCTGCCGCCTTCCGGTCACTTCGGTGGTCGGCGGTTGGGGAAGGCGGTCGGAGGCGAAGACCAGCATCGAACCGTCGGGTGAAACGGCTGGATGGGAATCCCACCAGGGCGAGTTGATCCCTGGGACGGGCGTCGGGGGACTCCAGGAGTTTCCATTCCACTGCGTCACGCAAATGTCGTTTCCGCCGCTCCCTTTCTCGTGATACGATGCGCCGAGAAACACCGTCCTGTTATCGGCGGTCAGGGACAGGGTCCCGGAATTGAATCGCGTCGAAGAGAAGGTGACGTTGAGCATGGGAGCCTGCCACGTCGTTCCGCCGCCCACCGATGAGAAGATTGCTTCGCCGTACTTGCTCTCGTCGTCGATGAACGTGTTGTGGCCTTCATGCGGACGATTCGAGGTGAAGAGAAGCTCGGTTTCCGTGGCGTTCAGGACGGGGGCGAAATCGTCCCACTCGGAATTGATCGACCCGAGGTTGACGACGGAAGCGCCCGCGAAGACTGCTCCGCCGGGGTGATTCTTTGTCGTCTCATCGCCAGAGGAACAGCCGGACAACACGCTCCCAAGAACAACGCCCGGCAGGATGATCGTCAACAACACTTGTTTCATGGCCGCTTTCATTTCCATTTCACATTTTTCGATCGTTTCATCATGGCATCGGGTACAAAACGTCCAGGCAGATTTTCTCTTTTTCACCGTCCGTGCTGATCTCGCGCACCCGCACCAGGGCGTACGTGATATTTCCGTTCCGTTCAACGATGATGGAGTACACGGAGAAGAGATCGAACGTAGTCTCGGGCGTAGTGTTGAACGGCGGCCGCGTGATGTCGGCGGCATTCGGCCACTGCTGGACGATGTCGAACGTAAAGTCCGCCTGGCTGGTAACGCCCGTGCGGATCAGCTTCCATCCGCTGCGGATTCGCACGTCGGCGGACGCGACCCCGTTCATGTTCAACATGACAAAGTCGGTTATCTGGTTGGCAAGGTCGGGATCCCGGACGTCCGATCCCTTCTGCTCCGGCGGCGTGAAGTTGTAACCGAGGAACTCGTTCTGATCCCACCGGAAAATACACCGGGAAAACAGAGTCGGAATGGTATCTACGCGCGCCACCACGTGAATGATTTTTTCGGGACAGCCGATAACCGGTACGAACGCTTCGTGCATGACAACCGCCGGTCTTCCGCCCTGGCCGTCGGGCCACACGATGTCCGTCCGTGCGTCGAAGCGGATGGTGAAGCAGCCCGATTCGTTTTCCCGCAGTGAAAGCATGTCGGGGCTTACCTGGAAGCCGTTCCGCTCGGCGGCGCCGAACGCCTGTTGCACTTCCAGTGTCCCGCCACTGCCGCAGTTCGTGAAGCAAACCTGTCCCTCGACGCTTCCATCCACTCGCGTGCGCAAGTCGAGGCGCAGCGTGTCGGGCGAAATGGTCGTCACGCGCGACGAGGCCAGCGCATCGAAGCAGCACCGCGCCTGCACTCCCTCGGCGCGGAAAATGATAGTGGTCTTGCAGACATCCCCCGTTGAAGGAACCGTGCTCTGCACGATCATTGAATCGATGAATGTTCCTTCCTGGTCCGGGGTGAACCGCACGCGCATGCGCTGCGATTCGCCCGGTCTCATGACGGCTTTCAAACTGTCCAGGAGTTGAAATACGGCCGGCCGGGCCGGATACATGATGATGCGTTCGAGACGATCGCAGGAGCTGCGGTTGAGGTTGAACATGACCTGCTCCAGGAGCGATTCCTGGTTCGGCTGGAATTCCGCCTTGCCGAAGTCCACGATGATGCTGGTATCGCTGCATGCGCACACGTTGCAATCGATTGCCGATGCTTCCAGGGTGAGGTCGAAGCGCAGCGATGCGCCGCCGGCACCCGTGCCCGTGAAACTTGTCGTCCGGGTCACCGTTCCCGTGGCTCGGGGCGAAGCCACGGCCTTCACCGTGAAACAACCTCCGGGTGGAAGAGTGAAGGATGTACCCTGTACTTCCAGTCCATCGCTGTCGAAGACCTGCATACGTAGTTGGTACGGGTCGTCAACGGGTGTGAACGACACCGTCAACGGCACGGGGCAACCCGAACAGTACTGCGCCTGGATGGAGTCCGAAAAGGTTTGTCCCGATGGAAGGGGCGCGCAAATCTCTTCGAGCCGGAGCGTGTCGGCGAAGAACTGGTTGCAGGGAATTTCCGTTCCTCCCAGAAGAATGACCAGCGTGGTGTCACGACACAGCAGGTCCGCCGCGACCTGTACTCTTCCCGTGTTGTCGTTGCCCACGAGAAAGATGTACGAACCGCCGGTGCTGGGAATAACAAGATCGAAAGAAACCATGCCGGAGGCGTCGGTGAGGCGGGAACCCAGGGGCGATGACTCCGCAGTGATGGTTTTGCCCTCGTACACTTCCACGGGGATCGAGGGCAGGGGCGAATGGGCGGAATCCTGGACGTACACGGTCACGGTTTGCTCCACCACGGGAGGCGTTTCCAGGGGCGACTGGCATTGCCACAGCAGCAACGTCAGTCCCACCGCCAAGGGGAGGGTCAGCACGTATCGTTTCGTTCTCGTCCGGATCATTTCCACTCCTCCGGTTAAAACGTTACGCCAAGGCGCAAGAGAACGCCGTGACTCTCGTTGTAGTAGATCGCCGTCCTCTGCGGAACTTCATCCGAGCAATCGCAGGGGACCTTGGTTGGCAATTGAAGATACCGGTACCCGATATCGGCCGAGATGTCGCCCCACGACGACAGCGGATAGTCCACACCGATTCCGAAGCCCAGGATCTTGGGACCCGGATGAAAAATCTTGTTGAGGGCGATGTTGTCACCCGACTGGTTGTCGAAGACGGTGCCCGCTTGCGCGTAAACGAATGGCGACAA
>JAADGX010000161.1 GCA_013152135.1 Chlorobiota bacterium | reverse complement strand
CCCGGACCACATCGCCGTGTTCAACTACGCCCACGTGCCCTGGATGAAAAAGCACCAGGCCCTGATTCACGAGGAAGACCTGCCGTCGCCGGAAGAGAAACTCCGGATCATGAAGCACACCATCGTCCGGCTCAACCAGGCGGGCTACCTGTACATCGGCATGGGCCATTTCGCCCGGCCCGACAACGAGCTGGCCCGCGCCCAGGCGAACGGTACGCTGTACCGGAACTTCCAGGGGTACTCCACCAAGGCCGGTCTCGAGTTGTTCGGACTGGGCATCACTTCCATCAGCCAGTTCCCCGGCATGTACGCCCAGAACGTCAAGAATCTCAAGGACTACTACCAGCGGCTGTCCGAGGGGAGGCTGTGCACACAGGTGGGAATCCGCCTCACCGACGACGACATCCTCAGGCGCGACGTCATCATGCAACTAATGTGCAACTATTCCGTCAACAAGCGGGACATCGAGCGCGAATACGACATCGTGTTCGACGAGTACTTCGCTGACGCTTTAACAAACCTGGAAGAACTACGGAACGACGGGTGCGTGGAATTGACCGCCGACGCCGTCAAGGTCGTGGGGCCGGGCATCCTGGTCATCCGCAACGTCGCCATGGCTTTCGACGCCTACCTCGCCGACTCGAAGGAACGCCCGCTGTTCTCCAAGACGGTTTAACATACATGCGCGCGCGCCAGCCAGAAAACCAGGAAACATGAACGCCATGACATCAAACGAAACAACACAGTACGACACGATCATTATCGGGGGCGGCGTATCCGGCCTCGTAACCGCGGTGCGGTTGAAGTATGCGGGGCAGTCCGTCCTCGTAATCGAAAAAAAGGACCAGGCGGGCGGAGCGATCTCCACTTCCCACGCAGAAGGCTTCCTGTTCGAGGGCGGTCCCAACAGCGCCCTGGATTCGAACCCGCTGATTTCCGAACTCTTCCAGTCCCTGGATATCCAGGGCGAGCGGTGCAACGCGGCGCCGGAGTCGTCCAACCGCTACATTCTCAAGCATGGCGAACTCATCCCGCTCCCCATGTCCCCGCCCGCCTTCTTCGCTACAAGGCTGTTTCCCCTGCGGGCGAAACTGCGCCTCTTCCGCGAGCCGTTTATCAAACCCTCGCCCCCCGACGCCGACGAAACGGTGGCGGACTTCGTGCTCCGTCGGCTGGGCCGGGATTTCCTCGATTACGCCATCGACCCGTTCATCGCGGGTATTTTCGCGGGCAAACCCGATCAGCTCAGCGTCCGGGCCGCTTTTCCGAAACTCTTCGAACTGGAACAGAAGTACGGCAGCCTCATCAAGGGTCAGATCAAGGGCAAAAAGGAACGGAAGAAGCGCCTGGAAAAATCCAAGCAGACCGCGGGCATGTTCAGCTTCTTTAACGGCATGGAAACCCTGCCACGCGCCATGCACCGTTACCTGGGCAACGCCGTGCTGCTTTCGACCACCGTGGAAGCGTTTTCCCGCAGTGACGGTTTGTTCCGGGTCGACCTGGGCGAGAGAACCGTCACCGCTCCCCGGCTCGTGATCTCCGCCCCGGCGGACGCTACGGCGAAATTCATCAAAGAATTGGCCCCGGACCTCGGCCGGGAATTCACCGCCATTCCGTATCCACCCGTGGCCATCGTGGGCATGGGCTTCAAGCGCGAAGACGTGAAACATCCGCTCGACGGCTTCGGATTCCTGGTTCCCCAAGTGGAAGGGCGCGAAATCCTCGGGACGATTTTCTCCTCCACCCTCTTTCCCTTCCGGGCGCCGGAGGGCCGCGTCCTCCTGACGACGTTCGTGGGAGGCATGCGGCAACCCGAGAACGCGTTGCTGCCGGAATCGAAGCTCTTCGAGCTGGTCCTGAAAGAAATTCGCGATCTGCTCGGCGTGCGCGGCGCGCCGGTTTTCCAGGCTTCCCGCGCCTGGAAGCGCGCCATACCTCAATACGTCCCCGGACACCTGGATATCATGCAACGGGTGCAGGAATTGGAAGAACGCATCCCCGGCCTGTTCTTCTGCGCCAATTACCGGGGCGGCATCTCCGTGGGCGACTGCATCAAGTCCGCATACGCCCTCGCCGACCGGATCGCCGCGCGCGCGTCCCAGGAAGAACCGGAGCCGAAACAAGCGTGAAACACGGGTACAATTCCGCGCGGCAGGCAACGACCATTATCGATTTACAGGAGGAATAGACCATGCAATTCGGAATCAAGGAAATCGTGGAAGGCACGCCCTTCGTGCGCACCCGTCGCACCCGCATGACCGAGGGACTCCGCTCCATGGTGCGGGAGACCGCGCTCACGGTCAACGATTTCATCTACCCGTTGTTCGTCATGCCGGGTTCGAATGTGCGGAACGAGATCCGTTCCATGCCCGGCGTATTCCAGTTGTCCGTCGATACACTGGTGGAGGAATGCCGGGAGGTGCGCGACCTCGGCATCCCCGCCGTGATTCTCTTCGGAATTCCCGAGCACAAGGACGAGACCGGCTCCTCGGCCTGGGACGAAAACGGCATCATCCAGCAAGCGGTCAGGGCGCTGAAGAAGAACGTCCCAGGACTGGTGGTGATCACCGACGTCTGCATGTGCGAGTACACGTCGCACGGGCACTGCGGGATCGTGGACGGCGAGGAAATCGTCAACGACGCCACGCTGGAACTGCTGGCGAGGGAAGCTCTTTCCCACGCACAGGCCGGGGCGGACATGGTTGCGCCTTCGGACATGATGGACGGCCGGGTAGCGGTCATTCGCGAGACCCTGGACGCCGCGGGTTACACCACGCTGCCGATCATGAGCTACGCCGCCAAGTATTCGTCCGGGTTCTACGGCCCGTTCCGTGACGCCGCCGAATCGGCGCCCGCTTTCGGCGACCGGCGTTCCCACCAGATGGACCCCGCCAACAGCAACGAGGCGGTGCGGGAAGTCGCGATAGACATCGAGGAAGGAGCGGACATCGTCATGGTGAAACCTGCGCTCCCCTACCTCGACATCATCCGCCGTGTGAAGGACGAGTTCGGCATGCCCACCGCTGCTTACCAGGTAAGTGGAGAATACGCCATGATCAAGGCCGCGGCGGCCAACGGCTGGCTCGACGGCGACCGCGTCATGATGGAATCACTGCTCTCGATCAAGCGGGCGGGCGCGGACATGATCCTGACGTACTTCGCCAAAGACGCGGCGCGGGCGCTGTAAAACGCCTGACTTCCTCAGAAGAGCGATTCTAAATGCTGAAACGGACGACAGGCCACGGACGACAGACGACAGACCACGGACGACAGACCACGGACTTGGGACT
>JAADGX010000274.1 GCA_013152135.1 Chlorobiota bacterium | reverse complement strand
GTCGTGTAACCGCGGTAGCGGGCGTGGAGAATGCGATAATGCATCTTGTAGGATTTCTTCTCCACCATGGCGAAGAAACCTTTTATGCCGAGAAAACCACGGCATCCGTTGAACACGAAGTCCTTCTCGCGCTGTGATAATTGCGCGTACGGGATGTCGATGTTGACGTCGTGCTCCGGGGCCACACGGATCAGGTTCAGGAGATGTTTTTTGTGGGCCGGGGAATTCCAGGGTTGGACCGCGCCTTCGCGGAGCGACTTGTTGCGGTTCGGAATGATGAGATCCATGTCCAGCCCGATTGTTCTGCCGAACCCTTGGCAGGTCGGGCACGCGCCGATGGGATTATTGAATGAAAACAGTTTTGGATCGGGTTCCGGGTACACGGTATGGCATGCGGTGCACTCGAACCTGGAATTGAACCTCCATTCTTCACCGCTTTCCACGAGGTACACGAAGATGTTGCCTCCACCTTCATGGAACGCGGTCTGCACAGAATCGGCAAGACGGGCAGTGTCCATTCCCGGTTTCCAGACCAGCCGATCGACAACGACACGTATGTCTTCCTTGTCGCACTGGATGTCTTCAAGGTCGTCCAATTCACGGAGTTCGCCTTTGACAAGAACACGAGCGAATCCTTGCTCGCGAATATTTTCCAGTTCGGCCCGGACGCTTTGGCCTTCATGTTCCAACAGCGGAAAGGTGATGTAGAGCCGCGTACGGTCGGGGAGGTCCGTGAGTTTGTCGAGCACTGTTCGCACCGAATCGCGTTGCACGAGTTCGCCATCATTGAGGCAGTAGGTCTTTCCGATCCGTCCGTAGAGAAGGCGGAGGTAGTCGTAGATTTCCGTGGTCGTACCCACGGTTGAACGCGGATTCCGGGCGATCGTCTTTTGCTCGATGGCGATGGCCGGGGAGATGCCCTGGATGTAATCCACGTCGGGTTTATCCATGCGCTCCAGGAATTGGCGTGCATAAGCGGAGAGGCTTTCCACGTACCGGCGCTGGCCTTCCGCGTAGATGGTGTCGAAGGCCAGGCTGGATTTTCCGGAGCCGCTGACGCCGGTGATGACGATGAGACGGTACCGGGGTAAATCGAGCGAGATGTTTTTGAGCATGTTCACCCGGGCTCCACGGATGATGATGTGAGTCCGCGGAGAAACCGCGTGGCGTTTCCGACTGGTTTTTCCGGATGTCACGGCGGGTTCAGGCATTGGAAGCTTTCCGTTTTGTTTGTTGCGGCATGAGTTCGGCTCGAAGAAATTCCGCCGTGTAACTTTTCCTTGACTGGAGAATCGCTTCCGGTGTTCCCTGGGCCACGATGTATCCGCCTTCATCGCCGCCTTCTGGACCGAGATCCACGATCCAGTCCGCGCATTTGATCACTTCGAGATTGTGCTCGATAACGATGACGGTGTTGCCGCGATCCACCAGGCGGTTCAGCACGCTGAGCAGCATGCGGACGTCTTCGAAATGAAGACCCGTGGTGGGTTCGTCGAGGATGTACATGGTCTTCCCCGTGCTGATCTTGGAGAGCTCGGTGGCCAGCTTGACCCGCTGGGCCTCACCGCCGGAGAGGGTGGTCGCCCGCTGACCCAGGCGGATGTATCCCAGGCCCACGTCGTACAAGGTGTCCAGTTTCCTGCGGATGGGATGTATCTCGCTGAAAAATTCACGCGCTTCCTCGACGGTCATGTTGAGAACATCGTTGATAGATTTGCCGTGGAAATGCACAGCGAGGGTTTCCCGGTCGTAACGCCTGCCGTTACACACGTCGCAGACGACGTACACGTCTGGCAGGAAGTTCATCTCGATTTTTCTGACGCCGTCGCCCTTGCAGGCGTCGCACGAACCTTCGCTCACGTTGAAACTGAAGCGGCCCGGCTTGTACCCCCGTATTTTCGATTCGGGGAGACTGGCGAACAGGTCCCGTATGTGCGTGAATACGCCCGTGTACGTGGCGGGATTCGAACGGGGCGTCCTGCCGATGGGCGTCTGATCGATGTCGATGACCTTGTCCACGTGTTCCAGGCCTCGAATCTGGCGATAGGGCAGGGGCACGGCCTTCATGTGCATGAGGCGCTTGCCAAGAGCGAGGTAGAGCGTTTCGTTGATGAGGGAGGATTTTCCCGATCCGCTGACGCCGGTGATACAGGTAAATGTGCCGAGGGGGATGGAGAGCGTGACATCTTTCAGGTTGTTTCCCCGGGCACCTTCCAGCACCAGGGCATGCCCGTTTCCCGGACGCCGTTCCAGCGGCGGCTCGATGCGTCTTTTACCGGAAATATATTCCGCTGTCAGTGATCCGTTAAGCGCGTACTGTGGTGTGCCGCCGGTTTTCTCCTTGTGCGAATTCTTGCGAAGAAATTGTCGCGGTGTACCGGTCTTGATCATGTGGCCGCCGTGTTCCCCGGCGCCGGGCCCGAGATCGATGATGTAATCGGCGCTCGTGATCATGTCGCGGTCGTGCTCAACCACGATCACGGTGTTTCCCAGGTCGCGAAGGTCCTTCAGGGATTGGATGAGGCGGTGGTTGTCGCGTTGATGCAACCCGATGGACGGCTCATCGAGGATGTACATCACGCCGACGAGCTGCGTGCCGATCTGTGTGGCGAGTCGAATGCGCTGGGCTTCGCCGCCGCTCAACGACCGCGCCGAGCGGTCGAGGGTCAGGTAGCCGAGACCAACGTCGAGCAGGAACGTGAGACGCGAGCGAATCTCTTTGAGGATTTGTTCGCCGATGAGTCGTTCCCTGCCGGTCAACTCCAGCGTTTCGAAAAAAGCGTGCGCGTCGAGAACGGACATCCGGGCAATGTCGGCAATGTTCTTATCGTGGAATCGCACGGCCAGGCTTTCTTCGCGCAGTCTTCCACCACGACATGCTTCGCAGGGAAGGGTGTTCATGAAGGATTCCGCCCATTCACGAATGCCGCTGGATGTCGTGGTTTCGTAGTAATGCTGAAGGCTTTCGAAGATGCCGCTGATTGTCTGGTGATACGTAACGGATTTGCCATTGGGGTGGGTGTACAAGATCTCGTACTTTTGCTTGCCCGAACCGTAAAGCAGGACGTCGAGCGCCTCTTTCGGGATATCCTTGATGGGCGTGTCATAATCAAAATCATAAGCGCGGGCGATCGCGTCAACCTGGGACCACCACCAATTGGATCGGGGTTTGCCGAGTGGAGCAATGCCTTCCTGGCGCAAGGTCAGATCGCGGTCGGGAAGAATAAGGTCGAGATCAAACTCCTTGCGCACCCCCAGGCCGTTGCAGGCGGGGCAGGCGCCGAACGGCGAATTGAACG
>JAADGX010000199.1 GCA_013152135.1 Chlorobiota bacterium | reverse complement strand
CCGAGCCAGGGGATCGCGTCCAGGTCCACGTTGCCTCCGGACAGGATGATGCCGACCCGTTCCCCCATGACATCAAGAGTTCCCTGCAAGATGGCGCCCAGTGTGACGGCGGCTGAAGGCTCAACCACGATTTTCATTCGTTCCCAAAGAAGACGCATGGCCCGTACGATGTACGTGTCATCCACCGTGACGATTCGCTCCACGAAAGCGCGGATGATAGAAAAGGTATTATCTCCCAGCGACGTCAGCAGGCCATCCGCGATAGTCCGGGGATTTTCCGATGGAATAATCCTCCCGGCTTCCAGCGAGCGCCTGGCGTCGTCCGCACCCGAAGGCTCGACGCCGATTACGCGCGTATCCTCCGATAATCCCGCTACGGCCAAAGCCGTGCCGCTGACAAGTCCGCCTCCCCCCACCGGCGCCACGATCGTGTCAAGCTCATCAATCTCTCGCAGGAGTTCCAGCGCCGCCGTTCCCTGGCCGGCGATGACCAGCTCATTGTTGTATGGATGAATGAAAACGGCGTCGGTGCGTTTCCGGACTTCCGCCAGCATCTCCTCCCGCGCTTCCAGCGTCGGCTCACAGAGGGTTATGTTTCCCCCATACTCCTCCACCGCCGCTTTCTTGGCCGGTGTGGCGTTCTCCGGCATGACGATGTAGGCGGGGACGCGACGGATACGGGCCGCCAGGGAGAGCGCCTGGGCAAAGTTGCCGGAAGAATGCGTAGCCACCCCGGCTTCCGTGACTTCCCGGTCCAGGGCCAGTACCGCGTTGCAAGCACCGCGAAACTTGAACGCGCCGGCTTTCTGGAAATTCTCGCACTTGAAATACAACTGGGCACCTGCCATGCGGTTAATACCGCTGCTGGTCAAGACGGGAGTATGATGCGCGAAAGAATGTATCCGTTCCGCAGCCAGCTCAATATCGTCGAGGGAAAGCGCGGGTCCTTGGTTCATCTTCATTTCGCCTCGTGAAATTGCATGCAGGGTTGGGTGACCGAATAGCCGGAACGGATAAAAGTACGCGAATGGATAGGGATGAATTTTTACCCTTCGTGTCAGTCACCCCGGAATGTACTCATTTTTTCGAAATTCACGTTTTATTCTCCACCCGAGACACGCTGCATCTTTCTTCCATTCCTGTCCCGTAACCTGCCCACACAACCCGCGTACATAGCCCCATCTCCATACGAACGTCTCTCAAATAAGCGGGAGGTACAGAAATGAGAATGCTGCGAAACGCACTGCTCGCCACCGTGCTCACCGGCCTGATGAACGTGGGGCAACTCGGAGCCGCCACGACTACGATCAACTGGCCCCTGATCAGTCAGAACATTTGCAATGCCATCAAGTCGGACAATGACGGGCTCCGCCAATCGGCCATGCAACGCATCATCCAGTACGAAGGTCTCCTGGACGTATCCGACATGGTCTTCGACCTGGTTAGCATTTTCCGCGACCACGACGATGTGCGCATGAGGCAGTTGGCCCTCATCGCGTTGTACAAGACGCATGACTCCTGGGCGATGGGTTTCCTCAAGCGACGTCTGGCATTCGAGGATTCGCCCAAGTTCCGTTACCTCATTACCGCGATACTGATCGATACCGGAGAATTGCCTAAGCCGGCATCCATTCGAACCGACGGTTGAAAAGATCCCGACGGGACGTTGCACGGGCAGAAGCGCCTCCCCCAAAGAATGGCGGGAGGGTACATGTTATTAACGAACAATGGGAAACAATCGGCGTGATCACTTTCGAAGTTGTGTTCCTTCCATTACCGTCACCATCTCGCGCAGGGGTTTCCGCCAGTCGAAAGGGATACTGAACTCCTTGAACCCGATCTTCCCTTCGACGGTTTTCGCGTCGGCGATTTCCCTGAATACCTCAGGTGTTACACTAACCCACAGGATTTCTCTCCCCGTCCGGGTGCCCTGGTAACGCGCGTCCTCAAACTGGTATTGGTATCCATCGACGCGGAGCTGGACGAGTTTATTCAGGAGGTTGGCCCACCCCGCCGGTTTCTCCGTTCGGAAACTCAGCATGATCTCACCTGGTTTGCAGGTCTGATTGCCCGCACACGTGTATTCCGCTCCCAGGCTGAGGCCGCTGATTACTTCGTCGGTCTTGATGTCCACCGGCGGCCACACGGCGATGCGTGTCGTGTTGCTCTTGCTGTCGTACGTCGTTTTCACCGAGGGCCCCGCAGCGGAACATCCGGCCAGAATCAGTGTCACAAGAAAGACGGTCAGGCGCCGCATGAATTACCTCCAGTTTATACAGAATCGGTTTATTGCATTTCGTCGCGGAGCCGTTCGAGAAACGCGGACGGCGGCGGGAGAACTTTTCGTTTCACGTAATCGAAAAATACGATACCCGTTTTGACCCTCGCGATTTCCTTTCCCGTGGCCGCATTGGTGATGCGGTAGTACATTTCACAATCAACGGATCCACCCGCAATCGTACCAACTTCGACCACCGCAACGTCACCGTAAAACGCTTCCGAGCGATACACGACCACGGCGTCGATCATGATGATCCCCGCGCCCGCGACGTCAAGCTCCGTGAACCCGAGCGATTGCAGGTACCGAATCCGCGCTTCATGGACGAGGGACAAAACAGCGTCATTGCCCAAATGGCCTGCGTAATTGATGTCGCCGATGCGAACGGGAATCTCCGTGCGAAACGGCAATCGTTCAGGCAAGTCGATTCTCACTCTGGCCATAGCTCCTTCCTGCTCTTTTCCAACAATACGTTCAGAACAAGGGATTTTTTGCGCGGCGCGCTCTCATCCGTCACAGAATAGCACTTTTTTCCACTACATGGCAATCATATATTATTCTCAGGCAAGGATCGGATCGATTCAGCAATCCTCTCCAACAACGAACGTACCATCCTGCACCAATTACCGGGAATGACACGATTATGCGACTTTCTCATATTATTTCCCTGGCCCTGACGTGGGCGGCGCTTTTCACCAATTCCGCTTTCTCAACATCGCCCGGCGGCGCGGATACGGCGTTCGTGGCTTCACGGTACTCTGAAGCCGCTCACCGTATCATCGCCCGTGCATTGTCCGACAGCGCGGCCTTCGAGCGACTGGCGTACATGTGCGATACGTTCGGCCCTCGTCTCAGCGGTTCGAAGAACCTGGAAAACGCCCTCCGATGGATTGAAAAAACCATGAAGAGCGACGGGCTGGACAACGTACATAGCGAGCCAGTTATGGTTCCCCACTGGGTACGGGGAAAAGAATCGCTGCTCCTGCTCGAGCCGCGCCATTACAACATGCTCATGCTTGGACTGGGCGGCA
>JAADGX010000270.1 GCA_013152135.1 Chlorobiota bacterium | reverse complement strand
TAAAATGTAAAAGGTAAAAAGAAAATCGAGGTTCGAGGTAAGAGGTAATAGGATAGAGGGATTTGCGCGGTCGTGCCTGAAATTGGCTCATAGAATTATTCAACTGAGCATGTCATTCCGGACTTGATACGGAATCTATCGAAGAAGTTTACAGTGAGGTGGCCCTGAGCGCAGTCGAAGGGCGAAGGGTTGATCTTGAATCCGTTGAGAAAACTTGCTTATTCCTCCAACCCTCTTTCTCGGAAGCCCGTGGGGCCAGGGCTCATTGGGCCAGACGTGCAGGGCGATCCAAACGACCCGATAATGTTCACGAAGCGCTAGTAAACAAGGGGTTTATATAATCGTGACACTGTTGAGATCGTGTGGTTGGAATACGATTCTCCCGCGCCTCCGGGTTGCAGGCATTGGCAACCTGAAATCTTTCCGCTGGGCGATTTTCTGAAACCACTTGATTCGCAATTTACCCCGGAACAACTGTGACTTTCGCTCGTGGGAAGCAGGTATAACTCCCCTCCATCGTTGTTCAACTCTTCAGCCATTGCTCTCGCCTCGCCCGCATTGTTCCCGAAACCCTCGACGTAGAAATAATCCCCGGACCGTTCTATCTTGACTGTCGAGATAGTGGTGCCGTCATTGAAAGCTGATTCAAAGGCGCTTACGAGCGTGGCGCTGTCCATTGTTATCACGGGTTCATTGTCAACGATCTCCCCGATTTTTATTCGCTCCTGTGCGAAGACACAACAGGAAATGATGACAAAGAAGACGGTGAGGAAGACGGGATGTGTGATTCGCCTCATTGGTGCACCCTCATATTTGTTTTATGTAACGATTGTAGTGTATTTACCGCACCCGAAATATACAAAAAAAATCGGGGGACAAGTAAAAAATGAGGACGAACTGATAAATAGTAGGGTTTGGCAAAACAGACCAAGGATGGCAGCAGAGTTATTTTAAATGCTAAACGTTGGACGCTGAATTGAGTCATCTTGAAACAGGCTGACGGAAATATTCAACTGTGCAATTGATGGTTCGAAAAGCTCAGTTCATCTGTTGTCATTGCGAATCCTCCACGGGCGGAGGTCTCCGTCAATTCGATAATCCGCCGATTCCTTCAGCATTCAGAATCACTCCCCGGCTCCCGGTTTCTTCGGAAGCACGGGTTTTGTAGTTTTAGTCTGATATGACAAGAAAAACACCTTCATCCAACAGGCCCTTCATACTGGTTTCCAACGACGACGGGATCGATTCTCCCGGTATTCTCGCCTTGTCCCGGTCGCTGGCGCGCATCGGGGAGGTAGTTGTGGTGGCGCCCAGCACGCAGCAGAGCGCGGTGGGACATGCCATCACCGTCCAGGTGCCTTTACGGACGCACCGGTTTTACCGCAACGGGAAGATGTTCGGTTGGGCGGTGGATGGCACGCCCGCCGACTGCGTCAAGCTCGCGGTACTGAGCCTTCTCGACCGGAAGCCCGACCTCGTGGTATCCGGCATCAATCACGGAATGAACACCGCCATTAATATCATTTACTCGGGGACGGTGTCCGCCGCGACCGAGGGGAGCATCCTGGGTATTCCATCCATCGCCGTTTCTCTTGCTACCCATGATACGACAGCAGACCTGAGCACGGCGTCGCTGTTCGCCCGGAAACTGGCGCGCGAGGTTCTCCACCGCGGCCTGCCGCCTGGAACGTTGTTAAACGTCAACATCCCCAACGTGCCGCGCGGTGAAATCGCGGGGGTGAAAGTAACCGAGCAGGGTAAGTCCTGGTGGGACGACGGCTTCGAGCGCCGCATCGATCCTCAAGGCCGGGAGTACTACTGGCTGGTGGGCAGGTACAAGCGTGATCAGAACCGGAACTGCGACGATTACGCACTCCGCAAGAATTTCATTTCAATAACACCACTCCATTACCGCCTTACCGATTCCGGCCTTCTGCGTGAAATGAACGATTGGAACGTGGAACGCCTCTGGTGAAAGGTCCCTCGCGCTGGCTGCTTTACCGGAAGGTCATCAGCGGTTGGAGAGGCGAATCCGGATGCAACATGGTGAGAAGGCGAAGCAAGGTGGTTGTATCCCTGTTTTCTTCCCGGAAATATTCCGCCAGGTAATCCTGTAACTTTTTCGGATCGAGGAAAGTGCGCCTGGACGCGATTTGCGTGACGTAACCGTCGCGGGCTCTCCGCAAGAGATGATCGTAGGACACGGAAGGCGCGTAACAATCGATTCTTGAAAGAGCCCGGGAATGATTCAGGCCAGTACGGACCAGAGCCTTGTGCAGTATCATCGGTAAGAGGCGGAGATTTACCGATCTCCCTCCAAACGTCTTCACGTCGCTGTGGCTTCTGGGGATGTCCAGGAGGGACGGACGATGTGCGCTCATGATCTCGACTTGCAGGGCTTCCCGCGTGCGAAGGTTCTCCGGCGCTTCCGATACTGCCTCGATGTAATCGATGTCGAAATACGGCGTTATAAAGCGGTTGTAATGGTGCTGGAGACACACGGCGTTGTTTCCGAGATTCCGTAATAAATGGGTCACGGAGAACGTGTCGAGAGCCGCCACGGGAGATGGCCAATCGGCGGGTTCCGGAACAAGGTCGGACAAAAAGCGCGTCGCCCTCTCGATGATTTCACCGGTCTTGTCTTCCTCCACCAGCGATAGGATGCCCGGCTTGTACATCATGTTCCATAGCAAGCGGACCATGTCGTCCTTTGTCTTTGCCCTCTTGGCCTTCATTCGAAGCATCCACGCCCGTTCGATGTGCGTGTTGACTCCATCGATGACTGTTGCGGTGTACGGAGCATGTCGCGTGTATACGTACGGGAGGTGGGCGTTGTCGGCGGATATCATGCCGTTTGTCCGGTGGACGAGCTCGGAAACGTGCCGGGCGAATTCTTCCATGTAATCTTCCCGTATCCACTGGACGTGGTGAGATATTCCGTGGGTCGAGGCGATGCGAGCCGCGATGCGAACGTCGTGGCCGGGCAACATGGCGTGCGTGACCGCGTCCACCTTGTGGCGCCCGGAGAGCAGGACGGCCCAGGTGGTCCTGGAATCCAGTCCACCGGTCAGCGCGGCGCACACCGGCGAGGGAGAGATCTTGACTGATCGATCGACCGCTTCGGTAAATGCCTCCACGGGCCTGGTGAGAGCGGCCGTTCCGCGGTCGGGATTGAGTCGAAGCGTCCAGTATATCCTCTTTTCCAGGGAGCCGGTATTGCTGTTGTGATCGAGGATCTCCGCACCCCGAAGGCGGAAGACCCGTTCAAACACCGTGTCTCCATCCAGCACCGCATGCCAGCAGAGGAACTG
>JAADGX010000126.1 GCA_013152135.1 Chlorobiota bacterium | reverse complement strand
CCAGGCGGTAGAGTCAGTCATGATTTTCCCCGTCGTCGTTCATCCAGAATATCGCGGAAAGGTAACCCACGACAGCGGAGATGTCGCCGCTCGCGGCGCACGGCTGGACGACGTTTTCTTTTCACCCCATCCAGACGTTCTACTCGGTGGAGATTCGTCCTGAAGTCGTGGAAAACATTTTCGTGGGGATCGAAGGAGACGAAGACGATCTGCAGGCTGCGCAACGCCTCGCCAATATACTCGGCTGGAAGCCAATCGTAATCCCAAAAGACCAGAAACCGCTCTATCACGCGGCGTGCGTTTTCGCTTCCAATTTCATCACCGCCAGTTTCGGCGCCGCCCTTGACCTCCTGGCCACCATCGGGGTGCCGGAAAACAAGGCGCGTGAAGCGTTGCTGCCGCTTTCACAGACGTCCCTCAACGCCCTGGCTCACATGCCGCCTCACGAAGCAATCACGGGACCCCTGATGCGCGGCGACGTGGAAACCGTCACCGCCCATCTCCGCGTGCTTTCGACAAACAGGATTTACCGGGAGATGTACAAGGAGATGTGCAAAACCATCCTGGAGATGTTGCAACGCCACGATCTCACGCCCGACTGGATGGACAAGATGCAATCTGCGCTCAAGTCCGATTAATCCGAGAAATTGGAATCATCATCATGGCGATGGACCAGCCGTCTATCGGGGGAAACCGTTAATTGCCCGTAATCTCTTTTGCGATCCGGAACAGTTTTTTTTCTTCACGCTCCCAGTTGAACCGATCCCTGGCGGACAGGCACGCCATCCTGCATTTCTCGTACGTCTCCCTGTCATCCAGAAGCTTGTCGATCGCCGCGCGGATCGAGTCCGGCCTCCCGGGGTCGCATGCAAGTCCAACTCCTTCTTCCTGAATAACGGCTCCCAGCTCCGGGAAATCGCTAGCTACGACCGGAACACCGGCCATGATGTATTCGAACAGCTTGTTGGGAAGGCTCAGGTAGTAACTGCGCCCCAGGTTTTCAATGACGCACAAACCAACATCCGCCGACGCGGTACAGGCCGGGAGATCCCTGAGAGGCACGGCGGGAAGAAGGGACACGCGTTCGCTCATCCCCAATATCTCCGCGTATGCTGTGATCTCGCCTTTCAACGGACCGTCGCCCAGAAAGACTACCGAGGCGTCAACACGCGATTGCAGAGCGTCCAGGATCACGAACGCGCCCCGCCCCTTTTGCAGCCCTCCCTGGGACAGGAGAAGAAATCTGCCCGGCGGCACGCCGCATCGTTTCCGGAACGCTTCGTCCCGTTCATATCTGACGGGTAAAGGGTAATTCCGGATCACATCAACGCGCCGGAAGCGACCGCGCAGTATATCCGCAATGGATGCATTGACGGTTGTCACCACCCGGGCACGCCGGCCGTATTTCTTTTCCACTGTTCTCCAGAACGCCCGCCTGAGCGGCTTACCTTGAAGGGTCGAAAGATCGGAATACAACTCGCGTGAATCATACCATACGATCTTGCGGCGACCGGCAGCAACGGCGGCCGGCAGCGAGTACAAGTCCGAGGCAATGTACACGTCGGCGTCGAGACGCGACGCGGCCATTCTCGCTCCCGCGTAAAACGACAACCAGGCGGCGGGAAACGATTCCCGTGAAAAGGCAGGGACTTGAGAAACCGCGATGCCGTCCATGTTAAAATCCTCGCGCGCAACGCCGGCGCCGACAATCGTCACCTCGCCTAATCCGCGCAATGATCGGGCGAATTTCCAGCAGCGCGAGTCCTTTCGAGGATCTCCCATGAAAACGATACAAAACCGGGGACGACTATGTTGCGTTCGTGGCATAACGCGAGAAGTGCAAACTCATGGAAAGCGGGAAACCGGGCGACCGCCGGAAGCGGCACGAAGCAGGCCCGATTATAAATCGATGGACAACGAAACAGCGTGAGCGAATCCGAATTCCCTCTGAAACGGCGTAAAAGCGTAGTCGAAATGAAGATCCGTATAGGTCAGACCGAGACCGGCCGAAATCCCCGTCCTGTTGTTGTAACCGGTCTGGTACCCGACGCGCACTGATATCAACCCTATGTACGTAACCTCTCCCCCCACTTGCAGATGAACCTCATCGCCCTTGAGCAATTTCATGATGGCCGTGGAAAGAGCGAAATCAACGTCGGCTTCGCTGAGCGCTCCGATGTACCCGACACCTGCCCGCACAACGCCGGGAAGCTCGGTTGGATAGACAACCAACGGGTTCATGGAACCGAGATTCGTCAGTGAGAACCCCGCGGAAAACCCTGCAATATCAGGCACGTAGGATACACCGAAGTCCATGCCATACCCGACGGCATCGTCCTGGTATATGTTCTGGTAGTAGAATTTCCCGGTAACACCGAACGTAAGCTCTTGCCACAGGCGGTATGCCACGCTCAATCCCGCGGCGAAATCCTGGGAATCGAACGTCGCCTGCGGTTCGCCAGGCCGGTCGCGAACCTCGATTCCCTTGACACTCAAGTGATACATGAGAAAGCCGAATCCCCAGTTGTCCATGGAGCGTGTAATTCCCAGGTACTCGGTACTGACGTCCTGGATCCAGGAATTGCTCATGATGGAGATAGAAGCGCCTTCCTCCCTGAGGAACGATGCCGGGTTGAAATGGAGTGAAGTCCCATCGTTGATGAGCACGACACCAATATCTCCCATCCCGATGGCTCGGGCCCCGACACCGAGTTTCAGGTACGACATGCCCGTCGTGGAGGAACCTTGTGCGCGAACCGATGCAACGCAGGTGAATGATAACAACGCAACGAGGCAGACGCGCGTGAACAGTTTAGAGTAAGACAATAACCGATAGCACATGAGTTGATGATGGGGCGACTGGTTCGACAATGAATGCGTACGTAATATCCAAGACAAAGGATGCCATTGGTTTCCATACGGTGAAACCGAACGACGGCCGTGGCTTCATACCGGTGTCGGTGAATTCCACGTGATCGACGCCGGCACGAACGATCACCTGGGGCACGATCCGGTACTCTGCTCCAAAGCGCGCGAACGTGGTTTTCCGGCTCGTTACATCGACTTCGGCGCCAATGGTAACGCTCGAATCCGGCCACAAGTAAGAACCTGCTATGCGATAGTGGCGAGCGAATTCATTGGTTGTCTGGTTCCCGTTCTGTACTCCGTACAGTTTGCTGGTGTCCCACTCGTACTTGCTGACGAGTTCCTGCGTGATCAACCCGATGGTGAAACGAGGAAACAGCGTGTACAATGCGCCGATATCGAAACCGAATCCGGAACTGGAAACATCCTGGTACAACTGGCTATAGTAGAATTT
>JAADGX010000081.1 GCA_013152135.1 Chlorobiota bacterium | reverse complement strand
GAGTTCCTTCAACAGGTTTATCGCAAGGCTGTCGCTGGATCCCGTCACCTTGATCTTGATAAGAATCTGCAAGGGATGGATGGCTTCGCCCTTTCGTTCCAGCATCTTGATGATGTGAAATCCGAATTTCGTTTCCACGACATTGGAAATTTCCCCCGGCTCGAGGGCGTAGGCCGCTTCTTCGAATTCCTTGACCAGGAGGCCCCGGCGCACGAGCCCGAGATCCCCCCCGTTGCGGGCGGAACCGATATCTTCGCTGTATTTTCGCGCCAGTTCCTTGAAATCCGCGCCCGCCCTGAGGCTGTCCAGGAGAGCTTCCGCCCGGCGGCGCGCTTGTTCCTTGTAATCCTCGGTCACCTTGGGGTACCGCACGATCTGTCGCAGTTCCACCATTTCAGGCACCAGGGGAAGACTGTCGCGGTACGTGTTGTAAAACTCTTCGACCTCGCGACGGGAAACTTCGATACTGCCGAATTCCTGCTGCTGCAAGCGTTCGATCATGATGCGTTTCCGAACGTCTTCGCGGAACTCCCGCCGAATCTGGGACATGGGCATACCGGCAGCCTGCTCCAACCGCTTCCGCGACCCGTACTGGCGTTCCAGGTATTTCAATTGCATGTCCAAGCGCTGCGTCACTTCGTCTTCGGCAACGACGATGCTGTCCAACTCGGCCTGCGCCAGGACCAGCTTGTCGTTGATCATGGCTTCCAGCACCTTGTTCAGCAACAGGGGATCGTTCGGAGAACGCTTGGTCTGCACGGCCGCCTGGAGCGCCTGCATTTCCACTTCGGATTTGGTAATGATGTCTCCTCCGACGACAGCGACAATGCAATCGACGACGTGCTCACTCTGGGCCCGAAGATCAATCCCGGGTATCAAGACGAGCAACAGGAGCCATACGAGCAGCAGGCGGGATTTCATGACTGCCTCGCGCGCTTCCAATTCCGGAATCCGGATCCGGGCATGCTAGTTCCCTGTCGCGGCCGGCTGCGTCTTCGAACGCAGGTCGGAAAACAAGTCCGAGAGATTGTCTTCGTACACTTCCACGCCGAATTTCTGCTTCAGCCCTTCGATCCACTCGCTTTCCAGGCGTTCCGACTCGTACTCCTGGAAATCGCTGGACACCTCGGACATGGCTTCTTCGAACGTCTTGATGCGGGCGGGATCCTTCTCATCGACACGAATAAACGAGTATCCCATTTCAAACTTGATGGGATCGCTGATTTCCCCGACCTTCATCACGTAGGCTTTGCGGGAAAGGTCGTTGGCGGTTTCCGGCTGGAAACCCCACGAGCCTTTCTTCTGCTTGTACCCCGGGCGTTGCGTGTGCCGCGCCGCCAGTTCGGCAATGTCCTTGCCCGCCTTGAGACTGTCGGCAATCATATCCCGAAGGCTGTCCGACGCCACGTACACCTCGGTGAATTTCACGCGGTTCGGCCACCGGTACTTGTCCTTGTGTTCTTCGTAGTATTTGTGGAGAGCGTCGTCGGTGACGGAAACGCGGTTCCAGACGGCCTCCTGCTCAGCCTTGAACAGCAGCACCCCTTCCCGGTATTCATGCATCAAGTCCGCGAAGTCCGGGTAGCGTTGCTCGAGGTTCCTGGTTTCGATTTTCAGTACCTGCAACTCCGCCAGCTTGTCCAGGATCGTTTCCCAGCCTGCCTTCGTCAACGGCTTGGTCTGCAAATCGGGCGTGGACTGGATCATCTCCACGGCGCCTTCCACCGTCAAGGGAGCTTCTTTGAACATGATAAGGACCATCTGCCGGTCCTGTGCCGTGAGCGTGCTGTCCCATCCCGCGCTCGAGGTGGTCTTCGTGGAATCCAGCTTGGACCGGATGTCTTCCAGCACCGAGGTATTGACGCGGTAACCGTGTTTCTTTTTCAACGACTCGATGAACCGCGCGTAATCCTCCTTGTAGCCGTACCGCTTGTAAAGGTCTTTCAACTCCTGTTTCTGCTCCTCGAAGGAACGCGGCGGGCGTTCATCCGTGATGCGAATAATATGGTAACCGTACGGTGTGCGCACGATGCCGGATGTTTCGCCAACTTTCATTTGGTAAGCGGCATTGGCGAACTGGATCACCATGCGGTAGCGATCCATCCATCCGAGGTCGCCCCCCTTGATCGCGGAACTCGGATCCTCGGAATCCCGCATGGCCAGCGAATCGAAAGGAACGCCGTTCTTCAACGAATCGAGTATAAGACTGATCTTTGCGTACGCAGCGGAAGTATCGGTGGGATTTTCCGGGGGAATACGAACCAGGATATGGCTCCCGCGCAGTTGCCCCCGCGTTTGCCGCCGGTCGGTGACTTTCACAACGTGGTACCCGAACGGCGTGCGGACGGGGTGATCGAGGATCTGTCCCGGTTTCAGCGAATACACAGCTTCATCGAAACTTGGCAGGGTCATGCCCGCGGTAAAATAGTAGAGGTCGCCGCCGCGGATCGCGGTATTCTTGTCTTCACTGTACTTGACGGCCAGGGAGTCGAACGATTCGCCCGCCTTGGCCCGGCGGATGATATCAACGGCCTGTTTGTAAGCGCCGAGCGTGTCTTCCACCCCCAGCGAGTCCCGTTTTATCCGGATAAGAATATGCGCCGCCCGCACCTCGCTCAGACGACGGTCGTACAGGCGCTTTACCGCGGGCTCGATAAGAGCTTTCTCGATGTAATAGGGAGTGGCGAGGCTCTGACGATACTGGGTCAGTTCCTTGCGGATTTCAGGATCCTGATCATACCCTTTTTGATAGGCATCGAGAACCTTTAAACGAAATTTTACCAGGAGATCCAGAAATTCCTTCCGGTCTTCCAGAGTAGATTTCAACGCCGCTTCCTTTCCCCCGTTGTTCTTGATGAATTGCCGTTCATACTCGGCCTTGGTCAGGTTAACATCGCCGATGCGAGCCACCAGGCCCGAGGGGGTAGAACATCCCACCATGGTCAACAGGAGAACGACCGCTCCCACGACGTAAAACGATCCGCGTAAAATCATACTCTTGTGCATAGCCATGTAGTTGTTTCCCGAATATTTGGTTAAAACAAGCATATTTTTAAATATGCTAAACCCCTTTTCCAAAATCAAGGAAATTAACCGTCGTCACTTTGTCCATGGGGATGCCGTGCGGACATCCGGGCACCAGAGCCCCTGTCCTCGCCCGCATCGGAATACGCTCAATCCATCCTTCGCGTCTGTAAAAACCGGAAAAAGATTTTCGTACTACGCGGACACGGGTTTCGACACAGCAATTATAAACTGATTATTTCACATGGTACAAACAGGGCGGAGTTTTAATTTCGGATTTCGGATTTGTGGCTCCTGGTTCGCAGCTCAATAT
>JAADGX010000325.1 GCA_013152135.1 Chlorobiota bacterium | reverse complement strand
GGAAATCGAACGGCATCACCGAGATACACGCGCATGACCAAGGTTACAAGAGGTCCCGGTATTTTCGACGGCAGCGGTCCGATACCTTCGACAATCACCTCGCCCGGTCCAAGGAAAGTCCATGAAGCGGAATTTGTTGGTGAATTTTGATCAAAGACAATATCAACGGGCAGTAATGTTGTCGGGATGTAATAAAAGACAAAGGACCATTTCACCCGCGTCGGTGAAAGGCTGAGAATGGAATTCTCCAGAATAACAGGAATCCGGACCTGCTGCCCCGGCGACCCATGGATTTCGCGCGGCAGTCTCAGATGTGCTACTTCAGGATTGTTCCCTGTTCCGTCCAGGGAAATGACAATAAGGCGGCCATTGCATTCATTCGTGCGAATGTTCAACCAGGCCCTGAACATTCCCGCTGAGTCAGGGAAAAAACCGATATTGAGATTCGTCGACTCCCCACCTGGAAGGAGGAATGGTGTGGGATCGCTTATGATTGAAAATTGCACTGCGTTAGGTCCGTTGATCACCAGGGTTTCAACAATGATATCAACGGAAGATGTGTTCGTAATTTGCAGGGAAAGAACTTTTGACCGCGCAGAATCGACGTTACCGAAATCCAATCCCAGCGGGCGAAACGTTATAGGCGAAGGATTGACAACCCCTCGCAGCGGAACCGTAACGATGCCACTGGGTGAAAAACGCATTTCAAGAAACGCGATTTTCGTTCCTGGCCCCGTGGGAGCAAGAGTAACGTACATGCTTTCCGATGCCCCGACATCAATGCTGCTGAATGATGGTGGCGAAAACATATACTCGCTCGCTTGGGGCCCGGTTATGGCTATACTTGTGAGGGAACGAGGTGTGGAGCTTTCATTTTTCAGAAATATCTTACGCGATACCGAGGAGCACTGAAAAAACGTCCCGAAATCCAGCTCAAATGGAATCGCTCTCACTGGTTGCCCCTGTAGCATCCAAGGCAACAACAGAAGGAGAAAACCTGCACCTTTCACTATGTGTTTCATCACTCTGTCAGGAACCATCGATGAATTCACGGAACCAGAGCTCAAGCACAACCGGAGTCCATATTTTCAAATATGGCACACGGCGCGTTGCACTGAAGAAACGGCTTTTCAGCGAGTGAATGCCTTTCTCGTCGAAGACACCCCTGTTACGAACACTCTGTGGAGACAAGCAATCTTCAACCACGTCGCGTAGTTCATCCCGCAACCAGACCGGCATGGGAAATTCGAACCCTCTCTTTTTACGCGATACAACTTCAGCAGGGAGGATGTCCTTGAAAGTTTCAGTCAGCAACCACTTCGACCTCCCGTTCCTTCTTTTCAACGATACCGGGACATTACGGGCAACGAATTCAACCACCGTATGATCAATAAGGGGGACACGAACTTCCAGGGAATGGGCCATACTCATGGCATCGGTATCGCGAAGCAACATGTGCGACATGTAGGTTTTGAATTCAAGGTAGGAAATAGCATCCGCTAATTCAAGACCACGGATACTCTCCCTGTACTTCTCAAGAACCTGTCGAGTCAAACCCTGCCACGGTAAAGAATTGATGAATGGCTTATTGAGGAGGGCTCCGAACTCGTCTTCGGGATATACCGATCGCGAGACATTGTATAGATGCAACAGGTCTGTTCGACCATCTATCACTTCAAAAAGAAGGCGCAACTTCATCTTGTTGTCAGCTTCTGCGGGTAGATGCGTCCTGATACTTCTGAGCACCGTCGCTAACCATGCAGGCAATTGTTGGTATCGTCGCGCGAATTTCAACGCACCGGGAATATGCTGGAATTGCTGGTAACCGGCGAACAATTCGTCTCCGCCTAATCCTGATAAACTGACGGTGACTCTCCTTCGAGCGGCTTCAGAGATGAAATATGTCTGGATAGCATCACCGGATGGAAGATCCATGTACCTGATAATTTCAGGCAGGGAATTCCGCACGTCGGAACCCGAAACGACAACCTCGGAATGATCCGTCCTGTATTTTTCCGCAATCACACGAGCAAAATCACGCTCGTCGTATTTCTTCTCGCTGGATCGAAAGCCCACGGTAAACGTTTTCACCGGCTGATCACTCATCCGCGACATCAATCCAACAACCAAACTGGAATCAATCCCTCCACTGAGAAAAGCGCCAAGCGGCACTTCCGCGACCAGCCTTTTCTGAACGGCGTCTGTAATAAGCTCGCGGAGAATACTGGATAGTTCGCCTATGGTTCGAACCGGTTTCTCGTTCTCCGGGACAAAGGGAATATCCCAGTATTTTTCGACACGCAACTCCCCGCCCGGCACGATGCGCAGGAAGTGACCGGGTGGCAACTGGAACACTCCTTTAAACATGGTATATGGCACCGGAAGGTTGTACCAGCTCAGAAATGTCAGTATCGCTTCGGGATCTACTGTTTTATCAATCAACCCACTGGCCAGCAACGCCTTGATTTCCGAAGCGAAAATAAATGCCGATCCTCTCCTGGCGTAAAACAGCGGCTTGATTCCCAGCCGGTCACGAGCGATGAAAAGCTCCTCGCGTTCCGCATCCCAGATCGCAAAGGCGAACATTCCATTGAAATGATGGACACAATCATGCCCGTACATCTCGTATGCGTGCAGGATGGTCTCCGTATCGGAGTTCGTGCGAAAGGAAACGCCTTTCTTTTCCAGCTCGGATCTCAATTCCCGATAATTGTAAATTTCCCCGTTGAAGACGATGACCTTGCTGCGATTCTGAGAATAGATGGGCTGGTGTCCTTTCTCCACATCTATGATGGAAAGCCTGCGCATTCCTAACGAGATACGGTTCGCGACGTGCATTCCTTCATCATCCGGACCTCGATGACGCATGGCGTCCGTCATGCGCTGCAGTCGTTCGCGATCTCCAATTCCCAGGATTCCGGCTATGCCACACATGTCTCGTCACCTTCCAGGAGCTTGTGGTAAATGGCATATGTTGCCTCGGCAATCTTGGTGTTGGTATAATGAGCCAGCACCCTCTCACGTCCTTTTTCTCCAAGGTCTCGCCGCAATCCTTCGTCCTCAACCAGGCGTCGCAAGGCTTCACCAAGCTGTTCCACATCGTGCTCGGGAAAAATTAATCCGGCATTGCCAATCACATTCGGAATCTCGGCGTGGGTCGATCCGATAACAGGAACTTCCGATGCCATTGCTTGCACCAACACCTGCACGAACTGTTCTTTCCAATGCGGCACAGTGTAGGATGGCAATACCAGAAGATCCATTGCGTTGATATAAAATGGAATATCCGCATGCGGGACGGAGTGGACGATACAAATCTTTTCCGTGAGACCAAGCTCTTTCGCTTTTTCCCGCATCGCTTGTTCAGCG
>JAADGX010000159.1 GCA_013152135.1 Chlorobiota bacterium | reverse complement strand
TATCGGCTTCAGCCTTATCGAGCCGGGCTTTGCCAGGTTGTACATCGTCGATCTTTTGGGCAGGAAAGTTGCGATTCTTGCCGAACGATACTTTGACAAGGGCAAGCACGAAATCTTTTTCGACGCATCCAATCTGTCTTCGGGAAGGTACTATTACGTATTGCAGTCCGCGGCGGGAACTCTCGTCCGTTCAATGGATGTGCTGAAGTGATCAATATTTTCCCAATGAGTCAGGGAATGCGGGTCACCCCTTGGTTCCTGCTGTTCCTGTTTCTTTTCGGGACCGTGGGCGCCCAGGTGCTACCGGACCCGGAGCAGCCTTCCGCCACTGAAGGCGTGTACGGAGGTATCAACCTCAATCTCCACGGCGCGGATTTTACCAAACTCCCGGGTATCCCGAACTGCTGCCCGAAGTTTACCAAAGGTTTGGGAACAGGACTTGCCGTCGGGCTGATGTACGAGATGCCCGTGCGCAGTTGGCTGTTCGCGCATTTCCGGCTGGGCTTTTCCGTTTTGGACGCCGTATTGAGCGAAGATGAATTGATTACCATCATTGTCGGGAACCAGCTTTCCACGGCCACGGTACGTCACGAAATTCGTTCGGAGCTGTCCCTGATCAGCTTTGATCCCATGGCAGGCTTTGCCGTTTCCGACGCGTTCCGCGTTTATGTCGGCTTTAGTGGAGGACTCTATCTTGCCGGGAGGTTTGAACAAGACGAACGACTCATCGAACCGGCTTCCTTCGGCACGTTTGAAAACGGGCGGCGTACGAGGAACGAATATTCCGGCGACATCCCCGAGCAACTGCCGTACCAGGTTTCAGCTCTTACCGGGGCGCGGTACCAGTTGCCGTTGAATGCTGAAAAGACTCTGTTCCTGAGTCCTGAGATCTGGTACTATTATGCTCTTTCACCTGTCGTTTCCGGCCTTGATTGGAACGCTCACCAGCTAAGATTAGCTTTGTCAATAACCTATTCTCCAACTGCCGAGCCTGGCCCGCCTCCGCCCACCGTCACGCTTCCGGAGATTCCTCCGCCACTGCCCCGCCCGACAATTACTGCTTTCGGAGTTGATTCCACGGGGAAGGAATTTCCGGAACCTCGTGTGCAGGTTGAAGAATTCACGTACACGGAACTCCACCCGCTTCTTCCCTACGTGTTCTTTGATGAAAACTCATCACGGATTCCGGGCAGGTATCACCTGCTGACCGTGGAGGAAGCGAATGCGTTTTCAATCCAGAAGATCCGGTCCCGGAACTCTCTCGATATCTATTATCACCTTCTTAACATTGTTGGAAAACGCATGCGGGAAAATCCGGATGCGTCGATAACGCTTGTAGGTTGCAATTCGGATGAGGGACGCGAGAAGGGCAATCTCGTTCTTTCACGTAATAGGGCTCTGGCTGTTCAGCACTATCTCAACGAGGTATGGGACATACACGTATCGCGCATGAACGTTGAGGCACGGAATCTTCCGGAGATCGCGACGCACCATACAATATTTGACGGTATCCAGGAAAACCGGAGAGTGGAAATTCGAACCGATGATTTCGCGATACTGGAGCCCGTGCTGACTAGGGAAACGTCTCTTCGCGTTTCGCCCGATCGCATCCGGTTCAAAACGGGTACGAAGGTGGATTCCATATCCCGCTGGGAGTTGCGGATGGTCCAGGACAACCAGCTCGTGGACATCGTTGCCGGAGAAGGACAAGTGCCTGCAAATATCGACTGGCGCCTTCCCGTCGATCGTGTTCAGGATACATTACCTATCCGGTATTACTTGACACTGTATTTCCCCGGGAAAACAGCCGTGCAATCGGAAGAGGAATCACTCCCCATCGAATACTTGACCATCGAGATGAAAAAGCGGGAGCGAAAACGCGACCGGTACATCGAACGCTATTCCCTCATCCTGTTTCCTTTCGATCAGGCGGTAGTACGCGGAATTAATTCCAGAATCCTGGAGATGGTGAGAACGCGCATACGACCGGAAGCGAAAGTGACGATTGAAGGTTTTACAGATCGCATCGGCGACACGAAGTACAATTACGAACTCAGTTTGAAGCGGTCGCGTGAAGTCGCGCGGGAGCTCGGAGTTGACCAGATTTCGGTGCAAGCCTGGGGTGAGAGCCGGCCGCTGTTCGATAACGACTTGCCTGAGGGGAGAAACTACAACCGCACCGTTATCATCACGGTGGAGACGCCGGTACAATACTGAGAAAGGGTATTACTGCGCTTCGGGTGATGTCCCGTTCCGGAGTTTCATAACCACGACACTCATGTCGTCAACTGGTGAACTCTCCCCTCGGAACCGGTTCGCCTCGCGAAAGATATTCTCGACAATTTCTTCGGCCCCGGCATTGGCGGAACTCCGGATGACGTTTCGCAGTCGTTTGACACCAAATTCTTCGTGCCGTGGGTTGGCGTTTTCCAGGATGCCATCACTATAAAACGTCAAGATGTCCCCGCGCTCGAGTTGAACTGTTTGCTGGTGGAAGGTCACATCTTGTTGCACGCCGAGAGGCAGGTGATCGCCGTTGGTTGACCACTCGATGAGAAATGCCTCGCCGCCGCGATGGAGGAGCGGTTTTGGAAGACCCGCGTTGGTAAACGTCAAACTCCCGCTACGCGTATCATATATTCCGAAAAACACGGCGATGAACATATTCTTCCGTGTATCCCTGGTAAGGCGATTGTTGGCATGGTAGAGAATCTCCCGCGGGGATTCAGCCAACTCCGTGGCAAAGCGTATGGAACTGATGGCCGAGGCCATGACCATGGCCGCGGATATTCCCTTATCCGAGACGTCTCCTACGACGATGGCGATCTCGTACTTGGAAATCGGGAGGAAGTCGTAGAAATCCCCACCCATTTCCCTTGCAGGTACCATGCGGGCGGCGATGTCCAGTCCCGGAATGGAAGGCGACCTGGCAGGCAGCATCGAGGCCTGGATGTCCTTGGCTATGTCCAGCTCGTTCTTGATTCGTTCCTGTTCCCGCATCTCTTGCGCCAGTGTGGCGTTGCTCCACCCAAGGGCAGCGGAATCGGCGATGGAGTGAAAAAGCTCCGCTTCTTCGGACGTGAACGGTCGCCCGGATTCCTTGCTGCCGATCAGGACGCATACCTGGTACTGGCGCGAACTGGCGATCGGCATCAACACTTCGGCCTGGTGAGAAGGCGGGACGCCAGGGACCGAGTTCAGGAGGATCAATCGGTCTTCGGCGCATCTTTGGCGGAATCCAGGTGAGGACTGGAGTTTCGTCAGCCATTCCTGGTCCGGTGGAGTGCCTCCCAGCGACTGTATCGAACCGTTGCTCCTAAAGATGACAACAGATGCGGCGTGGAGTCCGAGAATGTCCTTGAGTTCATTCGTCAACAGGTGTACCAGCGACGGATGATCGAGCATGTGGGCGGCGTTTCTTGAAAGTTGGCGGAGCTTTTTGTTGGTTTCAAACTCGTTGCGAAAGAACGCCCTATCGATAAGCCGCTGCACGTATTTTTTGCTCCAAGCGGCAACCAGTCCCACCAGGCAGGTGACAAGTATGGAAATAACCAGGATGTCGAGCGGTGAAAACACCGTCGTGTACGACGTGAGAATGATGTAAGCGGCGATGAACACCGCGATGACAAAGATGCTGAGAATTCCATAGACGATAGTTCTCCGGAAAACGATTTGTACTTCCATGAGGCCGTAACGCAGCAACGCGTATCCGAATGACAGAGGAAGAGAGAACGTCATCATAAGGACAAAGGCGATGTTCAGTCCAATCAGGATATCGACCCCGATGCTGGCGTGATTCACGAGCAGGCTGATCGAGAGCTGTCCGCATACACCTATGAGAAAGAGCAAGACACCTGTCAAGATGATCCTGATAACGTTTCGCGACGTCGGTGAAGTGCTGCGGCGGTAGGAACGAATGAGAATAATGAGCGCCAGCAATGTATAGACAACGTACACGCCAATAAAAAAGTATCCGAAGACGTCCGGTGTTTTCCTGATTCCTTCTATCAGAGCATAGAGAATCCAGGCAACGGAAACCAGCACCACCGGGCCATACACCAAAAGAGCGCGTCGTTTTTGCTTCCGCGCCGAGAGGGATTCCTCTGGAAAGATCAGCGTAAAGTGAAGGAGGAGTGGAAAGAAGAAGATGAGAAGGAATTCGCTGATGATGGAAAGTGCCGGCTGGAGTTCGGCCCACCACGGGAGAAGGTATGAAAGCTGGCCGCGGCTGAGCAGGCCCGCGGCGACAAAAACCGAAAGCAGAAAATACACCACGGTTTGTTTGTTGCGAGGTCTCCGCAAGAGGATGAACAGGGCGATCAAGAGAGTGAGCAAGGGCGAGACGGCATTCCACAGATACGCGCTCAGTGTCAACGACCAGTGGTGAAGCGCGCTGGACGTCTGATCGAGGACAACCTGGAAGGATTTTGAAACACCTGCTCGTTTGATCTTGAAATGCAGCGTATCGCCAAGCTCAAGATTCCTGATCAAGAGTCGGTACGCGTGGTTGTCAAATGAAGCGGAATCCAGAGGCAGACCATTGATGCTCTGGATGATATCGCCTGCTTTCAGTTGTTCGTACTGTGGATTTCGGGTATCGAAGACTTTTCCAACGACGAGTCCGTCTTTGGTAATATCGACACCGATCCACCATGTCCAGGGTTTCGTGTTTTGGTAATACATCCCGGCAGGAATCTGGAGGAAAGCGAGAAGCAGGAGAATCGTTCCGGTGAAGACCAGGATTGCATGGAAAAACTTGGATTCCCAGATCGTGTGGATGTTTTTCATGATTCCCGTTGGTTGTGGGGAGGATGGAATGAACCATCCGTCCCGGTGCAGATCGTGGTTTGAAAACAAACAGCAATTCCTGCGTCATGATAACAACTTCATACCTCATGCGAAAGTAAAAACAGCTAAAATGTATCGTCGGGAAGCCGGAAAGTGGAAATAATTCTTGGAGACGACGCGGGCAAATGAGATATTGAAGCGTATATGAAGGGCGATATCCTCGACGACATTTCGAGGGTACGGTTTTTCAGCCATGTTGAACGATGGAGTCGGAACGAATGGGATTACTCGGATGGATATTGCTCGGCGGTATTGCCGGCTGGATCGCGACTTCGGTTACGGGCGTGGGTGAAAACAAGGGCTGTTTCTTCAATACAGTTATCGGAATAATCGGCTCTGTCGTGGGCGGACTCATCTTCTCTTTTCTTGGAGAAACCGGTGTGACCGGTTTTAATCCCTGGAGCCTGTTTGTCGCCGCTGTCGGAGCAACGGTATTTCTGCTCGTTGCACGGTGGTTGAGTAGAGATGGCAGGAAATGAAGTCTTCCGCGCGAGGTATGTGAACAAATGCCGATGTCGTAATGTCTTGATCATGCCGCGACATCTCTCTATATTTAAGGTCTGATTTTTATTCTGACAGACTGACACAATGGATAAACACACAAAACGGTCTATTTACATAGAAACATATGGCTGCCAGATGAACCTGGCGGACACCGAAATCGTATCCGGCATCCTGGACCGGCAGGGCTATCGTATTTGTACGGATATTCAGGAGGCTGACGCCGTGTTCTTGAACACGTGTGCCGTGCGGGACAACGCCGAACAGAGAATATATGGCCGCCTGGCAAACCTCAAGCCCTTGAAAAATGAACGATCGCACATGGTTATCGGCATCCTGGGATGCATGGCGGAACGCCTGCGAAAATCGTTGATAGAAGACCAGGACATGGTGGATATTGTATGCGGACCCGATGAATACCGCAACCTGCCCATGCTGATCGATGATGCTTTCGGTGGAGAAAAGGGCATACGCGTGCAGTTGAGCAGAGTCGAGACCTACGATGATATCGTGCCCCTGCGCACGGAAGGCATCAGCGCGTGGGTGGCGGTGATGCGGGGTTGCGACAAGTTCTGCTCGTTCTGCGTCGTGCCGTTTACACGGGGCCGGGAACGGAGTCGTGGTATCCACAACGTGGTTCGGGAGATCGAGGAACTGGTAAGTCGTGGATTCCGTGAAGTGACGCTGCTCGGACAGAATGTGAATTCCTATCGTGATGGCGATCACGATTTTGCCGACCTGTTGCGGAAAGTTGCCGCGGTCGATTCTTCCCTCAGGGTTCGGTTTACGACGTCGCATCCGCAGGATATGTCCGACAAGCTGATAGAAACTGTTGCCGCCTGCGATAACGTCTGCAAGTACATTCATCTTCCCGTGCAGTCCGGTTCCGACCGCATCCTCGAATTGATGAACAGGACCTATACCGCCGATCATTACCTCCGGCTGGTGGAGAAAATCCGCCGCGCCATTCCGGATGTGGCGCTGTCCACCGACATCATTGCCGGATTTCCCACGGAGACGGAAGAGGACCACCGGATGACCGTGGAGCTCATGGAGCGCGTGAGGTTTGACGGAGCGTTCATGTTCAAGTATTCTCCCCGTGAGAATACCCGGGCGTACAAGATGGGCGACGACGTGCCGGATGAAGTCAAAGGCAGGCGGTTGCAGGAAATCATTACCGTGCAGCGGGATGTTTCATACCAGATCAACCGTCAGTTGATCGGTTCCATGCAGACGATTCTGCTGGAAGGTCCCAGCAAGCGATCCGAAAAGGAGTGGATGGGACGCACGGATACCAACAAGACCGTTATCATTTCGAACGACGGGTACACGGCCGGAGAATACGTGCGGGTACGTATCGACAGCGCCACCTCCGCAACACTGTTCGGGACAGTAGCAACAATTTCCGAGTCGTTGTCCGCCGCTTGAAATATAACGCGGCCGCATAATTAACCGGAGCGAAAATGTTTGTTTCATCACGACAAATACCTGTTTTCATCAGCCTGATTGTCTTGTTCAGTGCGATGACGGGGTGGGGGCAGGCAGGGAACGCAGGTGTTGGCAATATCCTCGCTCTTGTCAATGAAGGCGATTTCAATTCCGCCCGACAGCAAGCCGCCCTGTTACGGGAGAGTGGTGTCGCGCGGGACGAGCGGCTTTTCGTGGAAGCGCTCCTGGAGTCGGACGCCGAGAAAGCGGTGGCCCGGTACCAGACCCTGGTCAACTCCTTTCCACGCAGCCGCTGGGCCGACGACGCCTTGTTCCGACTGTACCAGTATTACTACGCCGTGGGCGCCTATTCCACGGCTGACACTTTTTTGCGGCAACTTGGTGCCTCGTATCCGAATTCTCCTTACGTGAAAGGTACGTTCACGAGTGTAGCGGATGTCTTTACACGGATGACACCGGTGGCGAGTCCCGCGAGAATCTCGAAAAAACCGGGCGGAACCCCGATCAGGGCGAAGGTCTTTACTGTCCAGGTTGCTTCTTTTCGGAATCGCGCCGACGCGGAACGAGCCCAACGCAAGTACATCGGCTATGGGTACTCCGCGTATGTTGCGGAAGGTATCGTATCCGGTGCGCGGGTGTACAGGGTGCGCATCGGGACTTTTTCAGACTACGAGAAGGCGAACGCCTTTGTGAAGAAGCTGAAACAGCGGCACAACCTGTCTGCTATCGTGGTTAACAAGGATTAAATGGCCATGACCTTGACATTCCTGGGAACCGCTTCCGGCCTCACGGTATTGAATCGACGTCATTCCAGTATCATGGTTGAGGCATCGGGGAAGCAGTTTTTACTCGATGCGGGAGAAGGGGTGACACAGGGATTACTCGAATGGTCATTTGACCCCGACGCGGTTTCCGCCGTGTGCGTTTCGCATACCCATCCCGACCATGCAGCCGGATTGCCCATGCTGCTCCAGACGTGTTATCTCCGCGGGAGAACCACCCCCCTGGATATCTACCTGCCGGAGGGACGGATTGGGTGGTTTGAGAACATGCTGCACGGGTTCAATATTTTCGATTCCAGGTGGAAATATCCCGTACCACTGCATTCGCTTGAGGAAGCGCATGAGCGATTGCCGCTCGAGGTCTTTCGCAATCACCATCTCGATACAATACTGGATGTAGCTCCCGGGTACGGTCTGGATGCGGTGTCGTATAGTTTCCTGGTATCCGGTTCGGAGCGCCGGGTACTTGTCTCCTCCGATATCTCCGGAACGGATGATATCGTCGGCCATCTTCAGGGTGTTGATATTCTTGTTCTCGATGCCACCCATGCTGCATCGGGGGACATCGTGGAGCTTGCCGAACAGAATCCGGAGTTGACGATCATTCTTACACACATCCCACCCGAGGTCGAAGAAGAGGCGCATCCCTTGCAGGCAATGGCACGGAACGGCCGGATGACGCTGGCCGAGGATGGCTTTTCGATACGGGTCAATTAAACCATGGATACAATTACACGACACGAAGAACAGGTTCTGGATTCGAAAGAACTCGATCGCCTGGAGTTCATGAGGAAGTTCGGCATTGTAGGCCAGAGTTCGGCCATGAAAGAAATCGTGGATACCATCCGGCAGGTTGCTCCCTCGGATATTACCGTGCTGTTGACCGGCGAGAGCGGCTCCGGGAAGGAAGTTTTCGCGAAGGCGATACACGGAGCCAGCAAGCGTGCGGGCAAACGCATGGTGACGGTGAACTGCGGAGCCATACCCGAGGGGATACTGGAGAGCGAGCTGTTCGGCCATGAAAAAGGGGCTTTTACCGGCGCCATGGAAACGCGGAAAGGATACTTCGAGCTCGCGGATGGTGGAACGATTTTCCTTGATGAGATTGGTGAAATGCCTATCGCGACGCAAGTCAAGTTGCTGCGCGTACTGGAAAGTGGCGAGTTCATGCGCGTGGGTTCCTCGATGGCCATGCACGTGGATGTGCGGGTCATCGCGGCGACGAACAGGGATCTTGAAGCCGCCGTACGGGAGAGAGCCTTCCGGCAGGATTTATACTACCGTTTGCGTTCCATCAACATCCGCATACCTCCGCTCCGCCACCGGCGTGGAGACATTCCGCTCCTGGTTGAAAAGTTCCTGGAAGAATTAGCCGATAAAGGTGGGAAGGATATCACGATCACGTACGATGCCATGATGGAATTGATGGAATATTCCTGGCCCGGTAACGTCCGGGAATTGAAGAACGTCATCGAGAGTCTCGTCGTTCTGGAGCGCGGCAAGATGATTGACGCCGGTACCATTGCGAAATACATTCATCGGAACCCGGTGATCACGGATGATCACAATCTCCCGGTACACGTGCCGGAGAAATCATCCGAACAAGTGGAACGGGAACTCATCCTTCGGGCTTTGCTTGAGCTTCGGGCGGACATGCAGGAGATAAAAAACCTCGTTCGTCGTCAGCACCACGACCCCTATCAGTTGCCGCCGGCAAGCAGCGCCAACCCTGCGGCGATGATTAACATGGATGATTATTCACTGGAAGAAATCGAGCGACTCATGATTGAACGGGCGCTGGACAGGTTCCACGGCAATCGACGCATGGCGGCACAGGCTCTGAAAATAAGCGAGCGGACACTCTACCGGAAGATCAAGGAATATGGTTTGTGAGAAAACGCATAAAAAAAACACTCGACTTTCTGTGATGTTTTTGTTTTACCGTTTGGCATATTTTTGTACTTTGGTAGTTGCCCTTTCTGGTTGCGCCGGATGTCCATATTCATTTTCCGGCGCCGCCGTGCCGGATCATTGGAAGACCATTGCAGTACCATTATTCGACGACGCAAGCTCTTATGGTGAGCCCGGTTTGCGAGAGCGCCTGACAAATGCCGTTATTGAGAAAATCCAGCAGGATAACATTCTTCAACTCGGAGACGTGGCCTCAGCCGATGTTGTTCTGAAAGCGACCATTACGTCTGTTCAACCGGAAAAGGCATTGGCGATCAGTGGGCAGGGAAATATGGAGCAGGCCTCGCGGCTGAGGTTTGAAATTTCAGTAACGGTCCAACTGGACGATAAGGTTTTGAACAAACAAGTATGGCGGAAGACATTTACGAATTACGGAGATTACGAAGCCACCGGTGGTGGCGCATCCCAACGGGAACATGGTATCGAACAGGCAATCGAGAAATTAAGCGAAGATATTGTCCTCGAAACCGTATCCGGCTGGTGACGGATATCTATGTAAGTTCCTTAAACAGGGTACAGTAACGACTATGGAAGATTTGATACTCGGTGCGTACTTTACATCCTTGCTGGTATTATTTCTTTTCGGGTCGCACAGCTTCGTGATGATTTATTTCTACTACAAGCATCAGCAGTGGAAACCACGGGCTGATGATGGACAGGAATTCGAACCTGTCGTCACGATTCAGCTTCCGATTTTCAACGAACTGTACGTTGTCGAGCGCTTGATTGACGCGGTGTGCGACATCGACTATCCGAAAGACAAGCTTGAAATCCAGGTCCTCGATGATTCCACGGATGAAACCGTGGAGAGAGTCGAGCGATTAGTGCAGGAAAAGCGCGAGCAGGGATTCGACATTGTGCACCTTCACCGCTCCAACCGCGAAGGCTACAAGGCCGGGGCGTTGCGTGAAGGTCTGAAAGAAACACGGGGCGATTTTATCGCGATATTCGACGCGGATTTCGTCCCACGACCGGAGTTCCTCCGTAAAACGCTTCCGTACTTCACCAACCCCAAAATCGGCATGGTGCAAACCCGGTGGGAGCATCTCAACAGCGATTACTCGCTGCTGACACGCGCTCAGGCGATGGCGCTCGACGGGCATTTCGTGGTTGAGCAGCAGGTACGGAACAAGGCGGGATTCTTTATCAACTTCAACGGTACGGCCGGGATCTGGCGGAAGGACTGCATCATCGACGCCGGGAACTGGGAAGATGATACTTTGACCGAAGACCTCGACCTGAGTTACCGCGCCCAGCTTCGCGGGTGGAAATTCGTTTTCCTGAACGACGTGACGTCGCCGGCGGAGCTTCCGTCGGAGATCAACGCTCTCAAATCCCAGCAATTCCGGTGGACCAAGGGAGCCATGGAGACGGCGCGAAAGATCCTTCCCCGGGTTTGGAAATCCAACCTTCCCCTGCGTATCAAGCTACAATCCACCGTGCATTTGACGAACAACCTCGTGTTTCCATTTATCCTCCTGGCGGGCATCCTTAATGTTCCTCTCATTTTCATCAAGCAGGATGGCACGCACAACACGTACTTCGCCTTCATGTCGATATTTGTCCTGGCCTTTATCGGCTCGTTCCTTTTCTACCTCTATTCCCAGAAGGACGTGTACATGGATTGGCGCCGGCGGATTTTCCTGTTTCCGATATTCATGGCAGGGAGTATGGGCTTTTCGGTGAATAATACCAGGGCCGTGCTGTCCGGTATTTTCGGACGCAAGAAATCGGAATTCGTACGTACGCCGAAATTCCGGATCGAATCGGAAAAAGACGGGTGGAAGGGAAAGAAATACACGGGAACGGATAGTAAAATACCGAAAGGCGTCTTCGTTGAAATTTTCCTCGCCGTGTACTGTTTCTTCGGCGTGGTGGCGTCGATATACTTCCTGGAAATCGCCGCCCTGCCGTTCCAGCTCCTGTTTTTCTTCGGTTTCAGCCTCGTCGGTTGGATGTCTATCCAGCATGCCCGGCTCAGTCGCGTGTACGCAGCTTGAACCGAGATGTCCATGGCTGCGAACCCGGAGAAGAACAACGATTTGAACATCAACTTCCTGCGTGAGCACGTGCAAAGCAATCCAGGCTCGCCCTTGTTTGCGCGACTTGCCGACGGGTACCTGGAAATGGGGAATCCGGGAGAGGCGCTGAAAGTGCTTCTGGAAGGTCTGCGAACCCATCCTGACTACGTGACCGCCCACTTTATTCTTGCCAAAACATACTTGAGCCTTCGTCGTTATCGCGACGCGCGCGAGGAATTGAACATGGTTGTGCGGATGCTTCCGACCTGTGCGCCGGCCTATGAACTGCTGGATCGCTCGCGCGAATTGGAACTCAACTACCCGCCTGTCGATCAGGTGGAGATCGAGGAGTCCACCGCTCCCGAGCCGGGCGAAGAACTTCCCGAACCGCGTCGGAAAGGGCGACGGAAAAGCAATCGAAAAGACTTGATCCCCGGCGAAGAGTTGTTCACGAAACCCGGAAGCCGAACGCTCGCGCCTCCTCCGAAAAAGGATCCCGCCGTTCTGTCGCACGTCGAGTCGATTTCCACGACGCTTGATATCGAATCCCTGGCCATGAGCCTGGAGAACGCGCGCATTCCCGTGATCAAGGAATCGGACCTTATCCCTGAGAGAAGAGAAGTGGATGAGAAAAAAGTGGACTTGGAAAAACGCCCGGTGACGGAGACGCTGGCGAAAATCTATACGCAGCAAGAGAAGTATAAAGAAGCGATTATCGAATATGAGCGTCTCATCATGAAAAATCCGGAACGCGCGGAATACTACCGGTCGAAGATCCGGGAGTTGAAAAGAAAAGAATCCGATACCGGACCGCTTCCCCCCCTGTTCTGAACCAAAGTTTCTTCAACAGCACCCGTTCGTCAAGACCTTCTCATGCTTGAAATATCCAACACCGTTCTTGTCGTTGTCGATTTTCAGGGAAAGCTCGCCCGTATCGTGGATCGCAGCGAGTCCGTGCTCCGGAATGCGCAAATTCTTATCCAGGGCATCAAGCTCCTCGATATTCCCGCAGTGATGACGGAGCAGTATCCACAAGGTCTCGGGCACACCGTGGAGGAAATCACGCGGCACAGCGCGGGCGTTCCCGTGATTGAAAAAACCGCGTTCAGTTGTTACAGTACCGAGGAATTCCGGAACCGGCTGTCCTCGTACCGGCGTAGGCAGGTTCTCCTTTGTGGTATCGAGGCCCACGTCTGCGTGTACCAGACAGCCCGCGATCTTCTTGCTCACGATTACGAGCTGTACCTGGTGACCGATGCGGTCTCTTCGCGAACGCCGGAAAACCGGCAGCTGGGTATTCATCGCGTCGAAAAAATGGGCGGTATTCTGACCTCCACGGAAATGGCGCTGTTTGAACTGATGAAGGACACAAGGATACATGTCTTCAAGGCGATCTCGAACCTGGTGAAGTAAAAACCGCAGTTCCTCGTTCATATCCCACTTCATGAAAAGCCGCAGAATGTTTGTACCTTGTAGGGTTCTTTATTGACCAGCCTGATGAGGAGCGCCGTGGTTTCATCATTTCAGGACATACTTCGTGAACGTGTGCTCGTCTTCGACGGAGCAACGGGCACTACCTTGCAGACCATGAATCTTTCCGCGGAGGATTTCGGCGGCGAGCAATACCAGGGATGCAACGAGTACCTCGTGTTGACGAGGCCGGACGTCCAGGAAGAAGTCCACCGGGGTTTTCTGGAAGCAGGGGCCGATATTATTGAAACCAACACTTTCGGTGCGACGGATATCGTGCTGGCTGAATACGGTCTCGAAGACCGGGCGCGGGAAATAAACATCGCAGCGGCTCGTATCGGCCGCCGTATCGCTGACGAATACAGCACGACGGAAAAACCTCGTTTCGTTGCCGGATCCATCGGCCCGACCACCAAGCTCCCGTCCCTTGGTCATGTTTCTTTCGACGAACTTCACCGGTCGTACACCGAACAAATCAGCGGCTTGATGGAAGGGGGCTCGGATCTCCTGTGTATCGAAACGTGCCAGGATATTTTGCAGACGAAAGCAGCCCTCGTAGCCGTCATGGATTGTTTCCGGGAGCAGGACCGACGGCTTCCCGTTATTGTTTCCGTCACTCTTGAGGCGACGGGTACCATGCTTCTGGGCACGGAGATCGCGGCTGCCCTGACCACCCTCGAACCATACGGCATCATCAACGCCTTCGGGATGAATTGTGCCACGGGTCCGAAAGAAATGGAGGAGAACCTTCGCTACCTGGCGGACAATTCCCCGTTTTCGATTTTCCTCATGCCCAACGCGGGGCTTCCTGAAAACATCGATGGTCAGACGTGCTACAAACTGACGCCGGAGGAATTGTACGACTGGATGAAGCATTACGTGGCGGATTTGGGAGTGCGGATTATCGGGGGGTGCTGCGGCACCACGCCCGAGCATGTTCGCGCGCTGGAAGCGGTTGCGGCCGATGCGGCTCCTGCTCGACGGAATCCCGTCTTTGTTCCAAGTGTATCCTCTCTGTTCGCGTCCGTCCCTATGCATCTCGACCCACCGCCGGTGCTCGTGGGGGAAAGATGCAATGCCAACGGATCGAAGAAATTCAAGGAATTGCTTCTGGCCGAAGATTACGATTCCATGGTGAACATGGCCAAGGAGCAAGCGCGGGAGGGAGCGCACATTCTCGACGTTTGCGTTGCGTACGTTGGACGGAATGAAATGCGCGACATGACCGAAGTCGTGCGAAGGTTCAATACCTTGATCAGCGTTCCCCTGTGTTTCGACTCCACCGAGTCGGCGGTGATTGAAGCTGCCCTGAAGCTCTACGCCGGCCGGGCGGTTATTAATTCCATCAACCTGGAAGATGGAGAAACGAAGGCGCGCGATGTCCTGAGGCTTTGCAAGCGGTTTGGGGCGGCTGTCATCGCGCTGACCATCGACGAGGAAGGAATGGCCAGGACCGCCCAGCGGAAACTCGACGTGGCTCGTCGTCTCCGCGCACTCGCCGTGGAGGAGATGGGATTGCGGGAACAGGATTTGATATTTGACCCTCTCACGTTCACCCTCGGTTCCGGCGACGAGGAGTTTCGCTCCGCGGCGATGGAAACCCTGGAGGGAATCCGGTTGATTAAAAAGGAATTTCCCCGGGCCAAAACCCTGCTCGGAGTCAGTAATGTTTCCTTCGGCCTGACTCCCCGCGCCCGCCATGCACTGAACTCCGTTTTTCTGCATCATGCCGTGGAAGCCGGGCTGGACATGGCCATAGTGCACGCAAGCAAAATCATGCCGCTCTATCGCATTCCCGAGCAGGCGCGCCGACTTTGCGACGATCTTGTTTTCGACCGTCGGCGTTTCGAAGAAGCGGAGGTCTGAATGTCCGATACCGTATGAGCAACCCGCCCGTCAATTCTCCCAAGGAACATAACGCGCCGGTCTGGCTGGTCCTGACGATGCTGGGAATGGTTATAGTCGTCTGGGGAGTGAACATTCCCATCTCGAAAATACTCCTGGCTTACTTCGAACCCATGAACTTCCAAGTGACCAGACTGGTTCTATCCACACTCGTGCTCGCCGTCGTACTGCTTGTCAAGGAAGGTATGCCGCGGTTCTCCGCCGGGGATTGGAAACAGCTTGGAATCCTGACATTGATGATGTACGTCCTCTACCAGGTCGCGTTCGTAGAGGGATTGGTTCTCACTCACGCTGTCCACGCCGCCATCATTTTCGCGTCCAGTCCGTTTTTTCTGGTGTTGATGGCGAGGTTCTGGGGCAAGGAACCCGTTCCACGCTACAAGTACGTCATGCTCGTGCTGGGTATTCTCGGCGTTCTCATGGTGGTCCTGGAAGGGCGGTTCGATCTGAACATGAGCCCGGAAATCATCAAGGGAGACATCATTCTTTTCGTGGGCATCACGTGTTGGAACGCCGGCTCGGTGTACCAGAAAACCTTGTTTGAAACCCATTCACCCCTGGCCGTAACGACCACGGGAATGGTGGTTGGTACGCTTATCCTTTATGTATTCAATTTTTCCGACGTTCATTTCACTACGATCCTCGAGTTGCCGCATAACGAGTTCCTGCTTTACCTTTTCACGGCCTTCATGCCCGTTGCCTTTGGGATTTATTTCTGGAACTGGGCGGTGGACAACATCGGCGCCGCCCGCAGCGGTATCCTGGCTACACTGGCACCGGTGATCGGTGTCATCTCATCTCCATTCATCGCCGGGGAAAAACTCCTTTTCATCCAGATCGTGGGTACGATGATCACGTTCGCCGCCGTGTACCTCGCCGAGGACGACCGCGTGTTCATGGCGTTGTGCAGGTACTTCCGGAAACGGTTTCGGAAGGAAACCCGCTGTTGATCGAAGGGGCGTTTTTCTCGGTTGCGGGGTGGAAACGACTCGTCAACTTCCGGAAATCGTGAGACGTATTTCAAGACCACCTTCGTGAATGGTTGTACCGGGAATGCGCGACCCCGCCAGGTCGTCCGGTTTAGTGCGCTGGTAACGGTAGAAAAGCGATCCCGTCACCCGGCGACTCATGACATACCGAATGCGGGGCTCAATGGTGGTGCGTGTTGTCCCTTCTCGTGGTATGCCGCCTTTGTCCAATTCCTTGATGTCGAAAATAAGTTGGGAGTTGTTCTGGCGGCTGAACGACAGGGTTACTTCGAGGTCGTTCTTCAAACGCAGTCCCAGCATGGGCACCTCGAATCCCGTCTTGCGGTATGAGAGGGACGCCGTGAATTCATTCGTGCTTGACTGGACGATGTTGTTGGAGGACGTATTGAGTTCGATCGTATTCTGTTTGCCCCAGCGTGTGGTCAGAGACAAGTCGCCGTTCCACAATTTCTGGAACGACATGCTGACACCGAGGAACGGTTGAAAATTCTGCGTCACCCGCTTGGACTCGGTGATGATTCCCCCGTCCTGGTTGTTGCGGATCCGGGTCTCGATTGTGGAAGTATACCGGTGTTCGATCGAAAGGCGCTTGAACACATCTTCAAAGATCGGCCATTTCTCCAGGCCGTCCCACTTGAAAGCCCAGTTCAACCGGGGCAAGGGCATGCCCGCGAGCTTGGAGAAAAACGGCATTGCTTCCAGTCCTTGTTCGAACGCTTCGGCCAGGACTTCGGACTCGTTCGCGTCGGGATTTTCCGCCTTCAGTTCCTGGTACCTGCGATTGACAGCTTCGATGTCCGTCCCGAAGGCGCTGTAAAAGAGAAAATTCGGCATGGACATGAACGATCGACGCGAACTCCCCGTAATGGTTATCGTGTTAATCGACTGGCGGCCCAATGAATCCGTGGATATCTGGTAGTTCTTGTTGATATCCCATCCCATGTCCCAGTTGAGATCCAGCTTGGCTCCTTCCCACAGCTTCCGCTGTGTCCGGACACTGACGGTGTTATTCTGCCTGTAATCGTCGATGAACTGGGCGGTGACGCCCATACCGCTTGGCACGCGGTATCCACGACGGTAGTTTTCGATACCGATGAATGGAAAGCTGGACTTCCACGCGATGCGGCCGCTGAGAGGATTGGGATCGCTGATCAATCCGAGCTGGTACAGTTGGCTTGGACCCCGCGAAGGATCGCCGGGGTTTCCGAACAACGGCGGTGATGTCCAGAACTGTAGGAATCCCGTTTCACCGATCACGCCGCCGACTTGCGAGTTCGTGCTTTGCTGGAACTGGAACTGGATGTTGTCATAGTCCAGGAACGGAAACTTAACAAGCCACCTGGCGGCGCCGGCCAGGATCTTTCCGGGGTTGATGGAAAAACCCTCTCCACCAGGCTGAAGACTGTCCGCCGGGGCGGCCAGCGAATCGGCCGGGGTGGCCAGCGAATCTGCGGCAGTGGCGGCGGAATCGAGGCCTGCCTCCAGGGGATTAACCTGCTTTTTTACTTTCTTGGGTTTGATCGGCTTGACTACAATCCGGCTCCGGGGTTTTGTGGTAGTCTTTGCGGTTTCTTCTTCGGATGGAAACAGCGGTTCGATCCATTGCTTGAGTTTAAAGTTGATGCTGGCCTGGGTTGAAGCATTGTACGCTGCGACGGTTCCGACTATTCCCTGCTGCAGGTCCTTTTGCCACCGGTAGTTGACGTTGTACGAGAGATTGATGTCCATGACTTTGTCCAGTCCCAGGAGAGGGGGAATGGTAGGACGTGTGTTGAAAGCCAGTCGTTGATCATACCCCGTAGCATCACCGAAATAGACCCCGCCGGTTTTCCAAAAGATATCGCGCATGATCACCGAACTCTGCCGTTGAGCGAGCTCGTTTCCGTCGTAGTCGCGGATGGTCTCAATTTTCAGCAGCGACGACTGGAACGAAGCGGAGTAGTCGAGTGACGGATTGAGAAGCCCTCCCTGGAACGGCTGGAATGAGGTGGTGAAGCCCCGCGTATGGGTAAATGTCCGCTGGTAGGGCCGGAAGACTCCCTTGAGCGAGTACGTTCGTTCTTCCGTGCGTGAACGGTACAACTGTGCGTTCAGGCTGATGCGCTTGGGAAAGGGATTGAATGCGAACGCTTCCCAGAAACTCAGCACGGGCATCTCGTGGAAGATCCGCTCGAAAGGACGGAGGTCAAGAGGAGGAATGTCGATGGAATATCCGATTCGCGCCGTCCAATTCCACTGGCGTCGTTTCATGATGACCGGATCGCGGTAGCGGACGATCGAGTAGTTGTAGCCCATTTCCAGGCGGTTGATGATATATCGGTTCCACCAGTCGTCTTCCGGACCTCGGAGCCGGAGCGAGGGCATGGCCCACGTGTCCTTGATCTCGACTGTCTGCGACTGGAACCGGAGATTGTAAGCACGCCGCTCTATTTCCGCGTCGGTTATGTTGGTGGAATCTTTTTCGGTTTCGAGCTTGGCTCGCAACGCATCGACGGCGGTTTCGACTTCCACGTCCGGAAGACCCGGTAGCAACGTCGGGGTGATGAGGCGCTCCGAGTGGGTGTAATTGACCTGGAGCTGCGAGCTTTGCCAATTCTCGGGCAGCAACATCTTCTCCACCTTGATGGAAGTGGAAGCGCTGAAGTTCAACGTGTTCGATCGTGAGCCTGCCCGCTCCTCGAGGCGATGGAAGAATGGATCCGTATGGTTGATCTGGAAATTCACGTTCATGAAATCCGACATCTTTAAATTCGCGGAGGCGGCGAATGCCAGGCCGTTGCGGTCGTCCACAGCCGTAACCCGCAGCTCGTTGACCCAGATATGTCCGCTGATGGAGCCGAAATTCTTGTCGCGGGGATTATGCGCCCCTACCGAAATAAACATGACGCGCACGAGGTCGGGATTGCCCACGACGCGGATACTGTCGCCGGGCGCTCCCCCGGGGTAGGGATAAAACCGCGTGCTGTACTCCCAGGTCAGCGAATCGACAAGCGTGCTGTCGCGGAATTGTTTGATCGCTGTCAGGCGTGAAAACTCGATGTTGACTTCGTTTTCCGGGTGCCAGCCTGGTTTCACCGGAGCCTTGTACTCGTAGTAGTTTGCGGTATCGACGCCGATACGCAAGATGAAATCGACGTTGTAATTCAAGGGATCGTCGCCGTGCACGAACATCTTGAGCACCCGGTAGTTGAACAGGTCGATTCCGTTGGGGAAGTAGCGGAACGCCATTCGCGTCGTATCTTCGGGAAGATTATTGAAAATCAGGGCCAGGGATTGCTCGTTGGCCAGCACGTTCTGATCCGGGTACAACCGGTCGCGGGCGCGGATAACGCCGGGAGGTCTCGTGTATTCGGGATTGTCCTCGATGTTTACGACGCTGACACTGAAGTACGGATCGTTTCGCTTCCGTTCGATCCACTGGTTGCCCACGATATTGAAGTCCGCGATTCGTATGCGCATGGGTTGGTCGGAACCGGTAACCCAGATACGGATGAATTCAACGTTGTCCAGCGAAGGGTTGCCGATGACCGTGTCGGGCTGGGACAGCGGGATGCGGAACTGGTACCAGCCGTTATTGCCGCCGCCGGCGTAATAGGGATTGCTGGAAGGGTTGAGGGCGTCAACATTGGGATCGACGACGTATTCGAAGTACTCGTTGGTCAGGTCGAGGCTGCCGTTGTAGTTCATGTCTTCCGTATCCGGAAGCAGCCCGGCGAGATCGTTCTCGTTTCCTTCTGTCCCGTTGATGTGCTCGAAGTTGGCGGGATCATAATTGTAATTGTCGCCGCTGGGATCGGTCGCCATCTCCGGGTAGTCGGCGCTGTACAGCGCGATTTCGTTCTGGTATAAGGCCAGCTCTTCATCGTTCGTGAGCATGTCGAGACCGACGTCCTCACCGGGGTTGACGATGCCGTTGCGCGTAGGACCGAGCACGTAATCCTCGGAATTCAATTTCCCGTTGGGGATGACGTCTTCGGAAATCTTCCCCAGGTCAATACGCATTTGAGCGCCGGGCGGGACGTCTTCCGCTTTCATCCAGATTTCGATGTAGCTGTAGTTGTCCTGCACGAGGTTGTAGGCGTTGACCGGCAACAAGCGCATGATGCCCGCCCAGTTGCCCCTGGGAAACGATTTGAGGTCGGGGGTATAATTGAACTGTCCGAGACCGTTGGGCTCGTATTCGATCTCCAGAATATTGACGCGCTGGTCTTCCCGCGCCACTCTCTTGTTGGGCCAGATTTCGTTAACGGAAACCGCCTTGGCGGAATTGTAGGGCAGGTTGTACCACCACACCCTCGCCCTGTAGTTGTTCATCAAGGCCGCGCTGTCAGTCAACGACGGATGGAAAGGACTATATACCGGCGGACTGGAGAGTTTCCACGCGGAATACGACGTCTGTAAAGGGATGAAGATTTTTGATCCTTCAAAATCGTCAATGTAAGCAATACCTTGGCCGCCGTCCGAGGTAATGGTGCTCTTTTTCGTGTTGGGATCGGGAACCATGTACGCCAACTCGCCCTGCAGCTTCAGTGTTGAAGGTTCATTCGACGTATAGAGCGGCATTTTGTTGAGCGCATCGGTGAGAAAATCGAGGTTCATTTCCATGCGTCCATCCAGGCCCAGCATGGTGTTGTTGATGGGTTCCTCTCCGATACGCACCTTGTCGCTCAGGCTTTGCTGGTTGAGATTGAGGACGGTGAAACCCAGCGTTGTTTTCTTTCCCAGATCCAAATCGCCGCGGAGCCCGAACAGAGTTTTCGACGCGAACGAGAACAAGTCCTGTGTTTCGTACTGGATATCGAGATTTGCGCCCTGTACCAGTGCCGCTTCGTTGGTAATCGTAACCTGCCCCGCGAACTCGTCGACGCGGTAATCGACGTTGGGAGTGAGAGGGCGTCCATCGAGGTACACGCGCACACTGCCGGGGACGAGGTTGAACCCGAGATTGTAGGTTGCGCCCGCAGTGCCGCGGGTCGTTCCCACGATGAGAATTTTGTCCCGCGCGGTATTCTGGCGAGCCTGGGCGATGGTTTTCGTGTAAATATCAGGGTAGGTGTATTTACGGGCAACGTCCTCGGGGATTCCCTTCGATTTCATGAACTCGACCAGGCCTTCACCGAAGGGCTCCAGGGTGGGAAAGATCAGTTCGCCGCGGATGGGGTCCACGGTATATCCCGGTGCCCAGTCGATCTTGGTATCCGAATTGCCGCCGGTTCCGTCGTTGTAATCCAACCCGAACAATTGAAGCAGGTTGACGCCTTCGATGAATTCATCGTCCTGCTGGCCTCCCGCGCGGTACACAAGCTTGACTTCTTTCAACTGCTCCTCGGTCAAGTTGCGCTGCCCGATGGAGTAGATACTCCGAACCTGCTGATCCCACGCGGTCTTAAACGACGGGCTCAGGTTTTTCGGCTTTACCAGTTTAAGGACGAGCCGCGGCGGTACGGGGTTGCCGTCTTCATCGGTGAAACCGGTGGGAAGATTGGGATCATTGACGAAGACGCCGTAGACAATATCCGTGGAAGCGTCAGTACTCGTTCCCCGGATACGATATGCCACGGCGAGGATCTGGTCGTCCATCAGGCCCTGCGTAAGCGAGATGATGCCCGTGTACGGATTGTACGTGTAATCCTGGTTCTTGACCAGGAGCTTGAACTTGCCGGTCTCCAGGGTCCCGGATTTCGGCTGTACGATCTTGGAGGGATCGAAATAATCCTGCCAGCTTGCCGGGTAAGGATCCGACGGGAAACGTCCTTCCACGTCGATCAAGGCGATTCCGTCGCGTTCCTCTGGATCGTCGATGGCGCTGGCGCTGGCCGTTCGGGTCACCCACACCTCGATGTCCTTGATGTACAGATCTTCATGTACGATGGGATAGTGGTTTGGCTGGTTGTAATAATCTTCGTACACGCTTCGGTACACGGTATCCACGAAGAAATGGGTCGTCGAGTACTGGTACGCGTGCCGCTCGAACTTGTCTTCCTTGGCCCCGCCCGATATGCTCAGGCTGCTGGACTGGGCTTTTTTCTCGCTCCATAACGTCTGCAGTTTGAGGGGGCCGAACTGGAAATCCGCTTTCACGCCGAACAGTGAACCGCTCCCGGAAACAAGCGTGGCAGGTATGGACAAGGTCACGTTGCCCAGTTCAACGTGCTGCACGATTTCGTCCTCATACCCCTTGTACTCGATCTTCATCGTGTTCTCGTAATTGAACGTGCGGTCTGTGGCCCAATCGGCGCTGATGAACAGCTTGTCGCCGATAGTGCCCTGCACGTTGATCTGCACTTGCTGTTTGAAGATGGGGGAGTTCTGGGTAGGATTGCGATAAACCGTCTGTTGATCAGAGGATTCGCTGCGGAAGCCACCCGTGATGTTCACCGCCCCCGAGATACGCAGGCTGATACGGCTTCGCTCACCGAATATGCTCATGAGAGGATTCGGAGGAACCGGGATGTCAATTTCAGATAACGATTTGATGATTTCGGCAAGGTCGTCGCCCGTCTTCTTCGGCTGATACCGGTGCGCGTATTCCCGGGTACGTCGCTCGCGTTCATATTGATACCGGAGCCGGATGTATTCATCGAGCGGCATAACGATGGGAATGCGAATATCCTTGCCGTTGTACACCTCACGAATGCGCACCATGTCCCGCACCGAGTCCACTTCCACCACCCATTTCGGGCCACGGGACGGGGTGAGAAACAAGGGATGGGTTTGTCTGCCGAACATCGGGGCCACCGGTGAATCCTTGGGACGGTAGGTGAGCCATTTCACGCGCGCGGTGGAATCCGCCGGTGGTTCCACGGCGGTGGTGTCTTTAACCGGCTGTTTCAGGCTCTGGTCAAGAGGATTTCCTTCCAGTGGATTCGGCTTCTTTTTCTTCTTTTTTATCGAATCGTCAACGGCGAGTGTCCACGAGATGTCTGCGTGGAATTCCTCGGGGAAGAGATATTGCAGGAAATAATCGTTGCGCGGAGTGGTCGTGGAATCAGGGACACCCGTCTCTCCCGGATCGATATGGTCTCGCAATCCGGAGCCCGCGTCCTTTTCTTGCAGTGATTGAAGAAGGGCGATGGGCGACCATCCAAGAAGCTGGGCGAGAACGTGCGAATCGATATAGTGACCGGAAGTGGTGCAGTAGGCGGGTTCGGCCAGGATGACGGCGGTCAGGACAATAGCACTCTGGATAAAGCGCTTTGAAAATATATACAGCAATCGCTGCCGGTTGCCGTGTTTGCATCGGTTCATTACCAGACAAAGAAAAGGTCCGCGAATCACTATGTTATTACGTCTCGTGACCTAACTGCATATAGTAGTAATGAACCCGATAGAATCTCCGTGCTTGTAATTGAACATGACCTGATTCCGACGTGCGTCCCCGGTACACGCGACGCCGGTTAACGCAAGTAGAAAGCTATTAAAAACTGATCTGGAGAGCAAGGTAAAAGTTCTGCGGCGCTGAAATGATTGCGTTCCCCCGGAACGACCGCACCGTTGCCGATGGGCCGGTGAAGGAGTATATTCTCACCTGAGAGGTATCGAAATTGCAAAAGACAACTTTTAACCCGGTTACGTGATTCTCTGGCGATATATTCTGCGGGCGCACCTGGGGCCGTTCCTGTTTTCCAACGTGATCATCGTTTTCCTGTTTCTCCTCCAGTTCCTCATGAAACGGGCGGGAGACCTTGTTGGGAAGGGCTTGGGCGGGCTCGTTATCACGGAACTCATCGCGCTCAACCTCGCCTGGATCCTGGTGCTGTCCATACCCATGTCGGTATTGGTGGCGACGCTCATGGCTTTCGGAGCGCTTTCGCAGAACAACGAGATCACCATCATGCGCGGCGCCGGCATGAGTCTGTACCGGATGATGGCACCGGTCATGGTGGCGGCCATCGTTCTTACCCTGTTCCTCGTGCGGTTCAACAACGACATCCTCCCGGAAGCGAACATCCGCCTTCGCACGCTCATGAGTGATATCATTCGCATCAAGCCTACGCTGTCCTTGCGCGCGGGCGTCTTCACCACGGAATCGGAACTACCCAATTACCGTATCCTCGTGCGGAAGACGTTCGAGAAGTCCAACGACCTCGAGGGCATCACCATTTACGATCTATCCCAGCCGGGGAAAAACATCGTACTTACGGCGGAGTACGGCGTGATTTCCTTTACTCCGGATTTTTCCCGCCTGATCATGGACCTGCGCGACGGGGAAATCCATGAAACCCGCGATGACGACTTCAATGACTACCGGCGCATACGTTTCAAGCGCCACAGGATTGTCATGCCCGCGGAAGGATTCGGGTTCGAACGCAGCGACGCGACCAAGGCCTACCGCGACGATCGGACCATGTCCGCCGCCATGATGAACGCCCTGGTGGACAGCGTCCGGCAGGAGCAACAGCGGAAGAAGGAGCGATTGAAGAACCGGCTCGCGAACGAATTCACCGGGATGTTCCACGGTGATCCGGTATTCTTTTCTGCGCTTCCCGCGCGGGCAGGGCCGGACGGCGTTTATCCCGGCTATGAACTCCGACCCCGACTGAACAGGAAGGAACGAATCCCCGCTCGCATGGAACCGACGCTCACGACGGTGCCGGATTCGGTTCTCCGGTACCAGGCGCTGCTCCGGGCGGCGGAAGACGTGCGGGTGATGCAGTCGATGATTCGCTCCGACAGCGCGGCCATCGCATTCGATCAGCAGCAGGTAGACAAGTACGACGTGGAGATTTACAAGAAATACTCGATTCCCTTCGCCTGCATCGTGTTCGTCCTGGTGGGGATACCGCTCGGGATGATGGCGCGCCGCGGAGGATTCGGCGTCGGGGCCAGCCTCAGCCTGGGTTTCTTCCTCATCTACTGGGCCTGTCTTATCGGGGGCGAGAAACTGGCTGACCGCGACCTGGTCAGCCCCCTCATTGGTATGTGGATCGCCAATATCATCTTCGGCGTGTTCGGCGTGTTCCTGACCATCCGGTTCGCCCGCGAGACGCGGGTCATCGACTGGCATGCTTTGCGCCGCAAGCTGCCGAAGAGGTTCCGTCCCCGCGAGGAAGCGCCCATCAATCCTTACGAGGCGTAGATGAAAATCATCGATCGGTACGTTGTCATCCAGTTCCTGCAGAGCGCCTTGTTCAGCCTTATCGCCTTTATCTCCATCTTCATCCTTGTCGATATCATCGAGAAGATGAACAAGTTCATCGACAACGCCGTCCCCCTGCTCGGTGTCGCCGAATACTACGTGTATTTCACGCCACAGATCGTCAGCCTCATGGTTCCGGTGGCCATGTTGCTGGCGGGACTGTTTACCGCCGGAAGCATGAGTGCCCACAACGAAATCACGGTGTTGAAAGCATCCGGGCTCAGTCTCTACCGGTACATGGCGCCTCTCCTGTTGATCGGCATGGCCGTCACCGCCCTCATGATCTATTTCGACGGCTGGGTTCTTCCCTCCATAAACGGGAAGCGGATCGCCATGGAACGGCAATACTTCGGCAGGGGAGTACAGGGAATCGGAAAGTTCAACCTCTTCTTTCAGGCCGGCGGCATGCGCATCGTTTCCATGAATTATTTTGACGCCTCCGCGGCCGAGGCCCGGCGCGTTTCTCTCCAGCGGTTCGACGCTGACGATCCGACGTTCCTGGTCGAGCGCTACGACGCCCGGCGGATGACCTGGGATTCACTGAGCAAATCATGGGTGCTGCGTGACGGCTTGCACCGGGTCTTTTCGCGTGATACGACCCTGCCCCTCACCGCGCGCGAGGTGGTGAACCGGTTCGATTCGGTACGCGTCGGCGGGCTTTCCATCACACCGGAAATCATCATGCGCGAGCAGCAGAAACCGGAGGAAGTGGAGCTGGACACGTTCCGGGATTACATCGAGCGCCAGCGGGAAGCGGGGAGCGATATCTCGCGGCTCCTTGTGGAATACCACGGCAAGATCGCTTTCCCCTTTGCGTCGCTCATCGTCGTGTTGTTCGGTGTGCCCTTTGCTTTTCAGAAGCGCCGCGCTGGGCTCTCGGTGCAGTTCGGTGTCAGCATACTCATTTGTTTCCTCTACCTCGTGTTCCAGAAGGTGAGCCAGGTGTTCGGTTACAACGGCGACCTCAATCCGCTGGTGGCGGCGTGGCTGGCGAACGGGCTCTTTCTCATCGCCGGGGTCGTTGTTTTGTTCCGGGTGAGGAAGTAGGGATGGTGGATTTGAAAATCAAGATTTGGAATTCGGCGCTCGTTACATTACGTCAACAATCAACGTCATTCCCGCCCTATAAAGGGCCACTACGTGGCGTAAGCGGGAATCCAGGATTTTGATAACCGCAAAGGACGCAAAGAAGGCGCAAAGAACGCAGAGGAGGTTCGTCGTCTGCGCTTTGTCGTGAAAAGGATGTAGGAGGCGTCTCCCGACGCCGATTTGTGACAAGGGGACAAGAAGAGTGGGAGATAAGGAGAGGAGCTCGTAGTATTCTGCTACGGCATCATTAAACCTGCGCCAAATCTTTCCTGTCGATAAAATCAAGGTTGATGAAATCCCTGGATTCCGGATCAAGTCCGGAATGACATCTCATTGACATTATCCGTCGAGAAGATCGTGTAGGAGGCGCCTCCCGGCGCCGAATCACCCCTGGTGAACATTTTCCCCACGGATGAATCCGTGGGCTGATTTTTCCTACTTACTTGAGCATCGTTGCAATAATTAAAGCACATCCCTCTCCTGGCAATCCTATTACCTCTCACCTCGGCCTGCGGAACATCTTCTGCAGATGAATCCGCGGGTTGATTCAAGACGCAATACGAAACACTATTCGACAATTCTGAAATTCAAAAAATCGGGAACAGGAGTTCCCTCCTACAAATTCTAATGGCTCTCATGCAATTCGCTAATTCGCGAATTCGTCAATTCATTCAGCATTTAGAATCACTCTTCCGTGGTCGGGTTCGCCACTCCCTCCTTGATAATCACGCATTTCCGCTTTATACTTCCTTCTGTTTCTCTCCGAGTTCGAGAATGATGTAGAGTCCCCATGGAAACACGTGTACCTTCTATTAAACCTACCAACTTATGGCATTCGATTATTGTTCGTAACCGCCATGGTTTCCTGATAATGATCTTCGTATTGCTGGGAATGGATTCCGTTTCCGCCCAATGGAACTGGAATCCTGAAGAAAACAACCCGGTTTGCACGGCCAGGGACAAACAACTGAATATTAGAGTGACTTCGGATGACTCCGGGGGAGTGATTATTGCGTGGTATGATCGTCGAGCAGGAAAGACGGTTCCACCCTGGACGATTTACGAACTTTACGCCCAACGTATCTCCGCGACCGGACAACCACGATGGGGGGATTCCGGGAAATTGATATGCAGCGAACCTTTTCAAATATTAACCTCATTCTCTCTTATTCAAGACGGTTATGGTGGCGCATTTCTATCCTGGTGCGATGCGAGACCCGGATTGCTTGTGACGGATATTTATGCCCAGCATCTCGATGCGAACGGGAAGGAATATTGGCAGCAGGATGGAGTACCCGTGTGCACGGTCAGAGATAATCAGTTTGATCCCATGCTTGTGCCGGACGGCAAAGGAGGAATAATCGTTGTCTGGCACGATCAGAGGTATGGTAACGCTGATATTATGGCGCAGCGATTGGACGCCGACGGCAAGCAGCAGTGGGATACATCAGGCGTTTATGTAGAAACATTCTATGTAAATGGAAATTTTGATGCCGTAAGTGATGGATCGGGAGGAGTCATAGTCGCATATTCACAAATCTACCCGGATATTCCAGTTAGAAGCCGCGGAATTCGCGCACAAAGGTTGAACGACAAGGGAGAACAACTATGGCCGAAATACGGAGTGGTTTTAGGAGTCGAAAGATTGAACCAGATGTATCCGCAAATGATATCCGACAACGCGGGCGGCGCCATCGTAGCCTGGGAAGACAGCAGGGACGCTGATTCATTAGATCATTATAATTTTGATATCTATGCTCAGCGTATAAACAGCAGCGGACAGATTCTTTGGCAAAAAAATGGCGTGCCGATCTGCCTGAATCCAAATCCCCAGCGACAGATGCGAATGATCTCAGACGGTCATGGCGGAGCTATCATTACATGGTCTGATATGAGAGGTTCCGGTGGACATGCGGACATCTATGCTCAGAGAATAGGTAAAAATGGTTTGACGAAGTGGAAACAAGATGGAGTTCCTGTATGCACGGCCGATGGCTCACAAGCAATGCCATCAATCGTTAGCGACGGACAGGGCGGAGCAATTATCTGCTGGGAAGATGAGCGGAATAAAGCAGAACGAGGTACGGATATCTATGCTCAACGCATAAACAGCGATGGTAAGATTCTTTGGGCTGAAAATGGAATTAAAGTATGCACCGCGGGAAAGAATCAGTGGTATCCTGAAATGGTCATGAGCAATGGAAACGCCATTGTGGCATGGGAGGATTATCGATCCGACACCTCGAGCGTTGATATTTATGCTTCAATGATAACGCCAAACGGATGGCTTAAACCCGTAGAGTTGTCATCGTTTTTCGCTCACGCGGAAGAGGGTGGAGTGCGACTTCAGTGGAAAACCGCTTCAGAAAGGAACAATTATGGTTTCCATGTCCAGCGCCGCGAGTCTGAAGAAGCGCCCTGGCATGAAGTGGCCTTTGTGCCCGGACATGGGACGAGTATGAAACCGCACGAGTATTCCTGGTTCGATGGATCCGCGACCTCATTGTTTTACCAGTACCGTCTTCAACAGGTTGATTTAACAGGCGAAATGGAATACTCCGACGTGGTGGATGTGTATCTTTCGGACAATCGCTCATCATTCTCCATGTATCAGAACTATCCTAATCCTGTCACGAACAGGACGGGGTACCTGACGACGATTCCATATACGCTTTTCAAGCCCGGTAATGTTCGGTGGGAAATCTATGATGCGCTGGGGAGGGTGAAGATCAAAGGAGAAAGGAAAGCAGAAAAAGCGGGACGGCGCGTGATTCGGATAAATCTCAACGGTATCGATCCGGGCGTGTACCTGTACCGGCTTGTCACGGATCATGGCACGGCGGTAATGAAGATGGTGGTGGGGAAGTGAAGCATCATTCGCGGATCGAAAAAGCGGACGAAGGGAAGGTGGATTTGAAAATCAAGATTTGGAATTCGGCGCTTCATGAGGAGGGAAGGCACAAGACAAGGAGACCGGGAGACAAGGGGAATAGTTCGTGGTTTACAGCATTACGTCAACTATAAACGTCATTCCCGCCCTATAAAGGGCCACTACGTGGCGTAAGCGGGAATCCAAAGGCGCCTCCTGGCGCCGAATATCTTTCGCCC